>JASHQQ010000117.1 GCA_030039035.1 Acidobacteriaceae bacterium
GGCATGATCGATTATCTTATCGCGCCGGGAAGCGGGTGGGTATCCCTCCGCGGGCTATAGCAAAACCAGAGATGCTGTATACCGAAGCCAAGGCAATCAAGTCGCCGCGACCCCTGGGAGCGGCGACCCTGCAAGACAGAAAACAGGCCATACCTTCTCTGGTTTTGCCGTAACAGACTGCGGAAGAACTCGGCGGATTGAGGCTTTGAAAGGGCACGGATCTATCCGTGCCAGAAACAGGTCTGAAATGTGTGCGGCTTTAGCCGCTGAGGGATGCACTTTTTCCGAAGGCGGCCGGTTCTCGGGCTGAAGCCCGGGAAAAATGAAGAATAGTGCGTCCCATTCGGCACGAATGAAGTCGTGCCCTTTCAAAGCCCCCTCGATGGACAAAAATGAAGCCGTGCCCTTTGAATACCTGTTCTCATCCGTCGCTCGCTTCGCTTCAGGCGATCTTGCCGCTCCGCCTCAAAAATGAAACCGGTATCTCAGCTCCGCCGAGACCACGCGCGGATCGTTGTAATGGAATCCGCCGATCGTGATCGAGTTATCCAGCAGCACGCGGTGATTGGTCACGTTGAGCACGCTGGCTGAGACTCTCCACTTCTCGCCCAGCGAGTGGCCCGCCGACACGTCGAACGTGGTATGCACAGGAAGATAGCGGCCGTTGTATGGGCCTTCATTCGCGCCGGCGAGCCCATTCGAGAACCCCGAGCCGTAAGACACATTGCTCGAGAACCATGTGCGCAGCGGCAAATTCGCCGCAAAGCCGGTGTTGAGCGTATCGCGCTGGTCGTGATCGAGCGGAAAGTAGTTTGGGCCGAGGTCGCACACGGGGTCCGTAGGGATGGTGCAGGTGAAGCCACCGATGATATTGCCGCGCTGTTCGGCGATCTGGTTGGAGTAGGTCACGTAAAACCGGCCATAGCGCGACAACGGAGGCGAATGCAGCGTCATCTCCCACGCGCGAATGAGGGCTCCGTCGTCGGCAATCGGGAAATAGATGCTCGACTCGCCCAGGTTGGAGTGATCGAGGAAGTTGTTCACCCGGTTCTTGAAGGTATCCACGTCGAGCAGCCAGTTCCTGTAGGGAATCTGAATGCCGAACTGATGTTCTTCATCCCGCTCGGATGGAAGTGGCGTGAAGGTATTCTCGCCGCTGGGCAGATGGCTCGCGTATTCGAGCACTGAGCTCGACACGGTCACTATCGGCGCGGGCTGGAAGAAATGACCGTAGGATCCGCGCAGCACCCAGTTGAGATGCGGAACCCTGACCGTTGCGCCGATGCGCGGATAGATGGCGGTCTCATCCAATTCCGCCCGGTAGATCGAGAAGCGCTCCCCGCCCAGCAGCGTGATATAGGGGCCGAGGCGCAGGTGATCGGCCACGTAAAACTCCACCAGACCGGCGCTGTTGTTGGCAGGCGTATTGGGGTACGAGTTCACGACAGGGTAGGGAGGGTTCGGCTCCTTCACCACCACGCCAAACAGGTCGTCTTCCCGCTGAAAGAACGAATAAAGCCCGCCGGAGAACGTGTTCCATCCCACGTCGAAGTGCGTATCCGCCTGCGCTCCGACGTAATTCGAATTCTGGTGCCATGTCGTGGCCGCGGGGACGTCTGCCGCCTTCGAGTCGTAGTTGGACTGGTTCCAGTGGTAGAAGGGGGCGACCGAGAAGAGCGCCTTGGGCGACATGGAGTGGACCCAGTTGGCGATCACGAACGAATCGCGCTCAGTCTGTCCGTCGCGCAGACCCCAGGAGCAATAGTAACCCGAGGTGCATTCGTAGTCGGTTTGGCTGGGGTCGTATGGGACCTGAAAGAAATCCTGCCGGAGCTGGCCGTCGAGGCGGAGTTGATCGTGAGCCGTCTGATTGCGGATGAGAGAGACGAAGCCGCTCTGCGAGTTGGTGGCATCGTGATAGATCGCGGGGATCGGCGTGGCCAGCCCGTAGTTTGAGCGATAGCCGTCGGCGCTGGCGTACCATGCCGTCTTCTCCGTGTGATCGCCGTAGGAGAGCTGCGCCTGCGCGGTGCCGGGATTACCTCCGTAGAGCACAAACTCGCCATCACGGCTGAACTCGAATCCATTGCGGGGAAGCACGTTGAACATTCCGTAGGTGCGGTCGCCGAGATCGGCCGCATAACTGCCGCGCAGCACCTCGGCGGAGTCTACGTCCTTGGGATCGATCTGTGGCCCGACATTGGAAGCGATCTTGGTGTTGGGTATCTCGATTCCGTCGATCAGCCAGCTCGTCTGGTGGCCGCCGCGCATGTGCAGCATGTCGTGGGTCATGTAGGCGCCGGGGACGAAGTCGGTGATCATCTCGTTGCCGATAGTGCGGTCGGCGCCCGGCGTGCTTTCGATGACCTGCCGCGTGATCAGCGTGGTCGGAGTTACGGTATCTGCGGCGTTCGCGACATCTCCGTGAACGAAGACGGTTTCGTTGGCCTGTCCGACATTGAGCGGAATGTGCAAGACGGGATTGGTGCCTGAGGAGAGGGTCAGTGTCTGCTCCGCGGACTCGAACCCATTTGCGGAAACAGTAAGGCGATAGACGCCGATGGGCGCTTCCGGCAAGTTGAATTCACCGTCGGCGTTTGTGGTTGCGTAAAGGGTGAAGCTGGAATCGGTGGCGGCTAGGGTCACTCGTGCCGCGGCAATGGGCCGGTGCTGGGCATCGTGCACCACACCGTGAAGAGTGGCAAATACGGTGCCCAACGCAGGCAGCGAAGCGGAAAGCAGCAGAGCTGCGGCCAGGGCGGATGGTCGGCGCATGGGAAGATTCTCCTGAAAGCGGCGGAACAGCAGGTCGGAGTGCACCGAGGCGCGCGTCGATGAGGTTCCGGTTAGGTAGAAGCTTCGCTGTTGAAAGCGAACGGCGGATCAGCGAGAAAGGAACTCGCGACCGCAGAGGGCGGTCCGGCATCCGCGAGCCGGAGGCGAAGCCGAACTCGCGCAGGACGGCGCTTTGAACCAAAGATCAGCCGAAAATGGAAGCGGGAGGGCCGCGGCTCTGGCGCGCGCGGATGGCCCCGAGCCGGACGGCAGCGCGGATCGGTGCTTGTGCGTGAGCCTGCACCCGCGGAGCGGGAAGCCCGGCCGGCGCTGGCGCCAGCGCATTCATCGGCGCCATGGATTGAGCAAGGTATCCGGGAAAATACGGGCAATGCGCCGGAGCCGTGACCAGCGGAGTCGCGCCCGATGTCGCAAGCGTCGCCACAAGGGCTTCTTGCTCGCTCATGGCGCAATGATGTTTGCCGTGACGCCGGCAGCAGGCGGGCAGGCGCGAGTCGTCGTCGGCCCGGAGCGCCGATGTCACGGGCCCCAGGGAGAAGAATGCGATGAGCAGGATGGAAAGCGCGCGCCGCATGCAACACACATGCTACATCACTTTGCGGCGCGGCGCGCAAAAATGGGATGAATGCGCACCGCTCGGGTATCATCGGGTCATCTGCTGTTTCAGCGTGTCTTCGAGGAGATGCCTTGTCCGGGGTCAACGTTTTCGTATCGCCTCCGCTGTCGAGTCCGCGGCAATCGCGCGTGCGCCGTCCGCTGCGCATCGCCATCTTTGGCTTCGGGACCGTGGGCAGCTCGGTGGCTCGCATCCTCGTCGAATCCCGACCCGAAGGCCTGGAGCTCACGCACGTCTTCAACCGCCGCATCGAACGCAAGCGTGTCGACTGGACGCCGGCGGACGTGGAGTGGAGCGAGGACGCCAATGCGGTGCTTGCCTCCGATGTCGATGTCGTCGTCGAGCTCGCCGGCGGACTCGATCCGGCCGGCGACTGGGTGCGGCGCGCGCTCGACTCCGGCAAGAGCGTGGTGACCGCCAACAAGAAGCTGATCGCGTTTTACGGGATTGAGCTGGAGCGCCTGGCTGAGTCGCGCGGCTGCCACCTGAAATACGGAGCGGCCGTGGCCGGCGGAATTCCGGTGATTCCCGGCCTCGAGCAGGGACTGGCCGGAGACCGCATCGACCGCGTAGAGGGTATTCTCAACGGCACCTGCAACTTCATCCTGAGCCAGATGGATGATGGCGCGGAGTACACCGCAGTGCTGGCCGAGGCCCAGGCGCGTGGTTATGCCGAGGCCGATCCGACCGAAGACGTGGGCGGATTCGACGCGCGCGCCAAGCTGGCCATCCTGATGCGGCTGGCGCTGCGCGTCTCGGTGAATCCCGAGGAGATCCAGCCGCGCGCCATCGAGCAGGTTTCGGCCATCGACTTCAGCTACGCGCGCGATCTCGGTTGCACCATTCGCCAGGTGGCGCGGGCGGAACGGGCCGGAGCCGATGTCGCGGCCGCCGTCGGACCCACGCTGGTTGCCCTGCGCTCTCCGCTGGCGTGGTCGCGCGGAACCGAAAACATGGTCATTCTCAGAGGCAGGTACGGCGGCGACGTGGTCTTTTCCGGCCACGGCGCGGGCGGCCATCCGACGGCGGTGGCCGTGGTCAGCGATCTTCTGGCGCTGGCGCACGGGTCGCGACGGGTGGAGATTCCCGCGGTCAAGGCGAGCGTGGGAGCGGAGTTCGAAGTGCCCCACTACATTCGCTTTCTCGTCGACGACCGGCCCGGCATCGTCGCCGAGATCACCACTTGCCTGGCGCGCGAGCGCATCAACATCCGCGCCATTTTGCAAAAGCCCGGCCATCCGGCGCACGCGCTTCCCTTCGTCGTCACCGTCGAGCCGTGCAAATCTTCGGCCTTGCAGAGGGCGCTCGGCAGTATTCGCACCATGGATTGCCATCGCGCCGAGCCGCTGGATCTGCAGATGCTGGAGTGAGAACGTGGGACTAAGGGAATAGGGACTGGTGGATAGGGACTAAGGGGCTGAGGGACCACGGCTTGTTGCATAAATGCGATCTTCGAAAGGGCACGGCTTCAGCCGTGCCACAAAGCGTGCGTAAACGGCGGGGCTTTAGAGTGTGCGTGAGAACTCGTTTTGACATGCCTTCGGTGTACGAATTGGAGGGAGCAGCAGCCTTCAGGCTGCTGAATTCAGCGCAAAACACCGAGGTGGCTTTGGCCACGGGCCTTTTGATACCGACTTTATGGCCTTGGTAAGAGTTCTCACGCATGCACTTTAGCCCCTGAGGGATGTTTCCCTGGTCGGCCAAGGGTGTTTATGCCACCAGCTCTGGAGAGATTAGAGCGAGCGCGATCTGCGCGGAGGTCTGAAATTGATTGGCAAAATCTATCGATGTGAGATATGCGGCACCGAAAGCGACAATCCCGTGCGCTGGATTGTGATTCAATGCTCCAACGCGTACCTCACCGTCTTCAAATGGACCGACGAAGCCGCGAGCGCTCCGCACGCGCGGCACTACTGCGGCGAGGGCCACGCCCAGGTCTACATCAGCCGCTGGTTCGAGTCGATGTGCGGCAAGTAGAAGGCGAGCTCATTGCCGCAATGCCGGGCCGGTCGATTCCCGAACCACCAGTTCCGGCGACATCGTGATTTCGCCGGGAAATCCCTTTTCGCGGTCGGCGATCCGCTCCAGCAACACCTGGGCGCCGCGCTTGCCCATCTCCGTCAGCGGTTGGCGAACGGTCGTCAGCGATGGGGTGCAGTAGGCCGCGGAGAGGATGTCGTCGAATCCCACCACCGACGCGTCGTCGGGCACACTCATTCCCGACTCCTTCATGGCGCGAATGGCGCCGATGGCGGCGATGTCGTTGAAGCAGAAGACCGCCGTGAAATCGCGCGTTTTCTCCAGCAGTGCGCGCATGGGCTTGTAGCCGATCTCGGGCGCCATGGGGTGCTGGCCGGTCTTCGTCGACCAGCCCGTCGAATCGATGCGGATCACGAGAGCCGGATCGATCCTGATGTCCATGCCGCGCGCCGCTTCCTCGATGCCTTCCCAGCGGAACTCCGA
>JASHQQ010000118.1 GCA_030039035.1 Acidobacteriaceae bacterium
CGATACAATGGGATTATAAGGTGGGTTTGCTGACACTTTATTGAAGGATCTCCCTGCGAATGGCATCGTCCCTGATTGCTCCAGCCCCGGAAACCACGCCAGATCAAATTGAAGCTATTACGGCAGAGGACAGACCTCAGGTCCGCTCTGCGCGCGTGGTTCACAACGTTCCCGCCCGCGACCAGGTGCGGATGGGCCGCGCCGCCACTCTGCCCGAGGGGCTGAACGGGCTGACGCTCGCCATCATCATCCTGTTCCATGCCGGCGCACTGGCGGCGCTGTTCTTCTTCAGCTGGCAGCGGCTCGCCGTCATGACTGTTCTTTACGTGCTGGCCATCAACGTGGGTATCGGCATGTGCTACCACCGGCTGCTCACGCATCGCGGCTACCGCGTGCCCAAGTGGCTGGAATATGCGATGACGGTGTGCGCCACGCTCTCGCTCGAGGGCGGACCTATCTTCTGGGTTTCCACGCACCGGGTGCATCACCAGTTGAGCGACCACGAGGGCGATCCGCATACGCCGCGCGAAGGCACCTGGTGGGCCCACGCCGGCTGGTTATTCTTTGGCCAGTCACTGCATGCGCAGGCCGAGGGGCTGGCGCGCTACTCGCCCGATCTTACTCGCGACCGTTTTTACGTGTGGTTGAGCAAGTACCACTGGCTGACCATCGTACTGAGCGCTGGGCTTCTGTTTGGCCTGGGATGGGCCTTTGGCGGGCCAGTCAATGCCATTGCCATGGTGCTGTGGGGCGTTCTGCTGCGCGTCACGCTGGGCCTGCATGCCACGTGGCTGGTGAACTCCGCCACGCACCTGTGGGGCAGCCGCCGCTTTGAGACGCGCGACGACTCGCGCAATAGCTGGTGGGTGGCGCTGCTCACCGGCGGCGAGGGATGGCACAACAACCACCACGCGCATCCGGTGAGCGCGCGGCACGGCCTCACCTGGTATGAGATCGATCCCAACTTCTGGGGAATCTGGCTGCTGGCGAAACTCGGCCTCGCGAAAAAGATCCAGGTGGCAAAGTTCGATCCCAAGAATCCCAAGCCGGCAGGGTTGTAAGGCAGGGAACCGAGGAAGCAAGGGAGTGAGAATGCAAAAAAGCCTCCGCGCGGCGGAGGCTTTTCTTTTTTGGTCTGACGGGAGCGGGCGCCGCGGCCCTACTCCGCGTGCAGCACCACGTCGAAGAGCAGTAAACAAACCGTCGTGAAGATGATGTC
This sequence comes from Acidobacteriaceae bacterium, assembly GCA_030039035.1. GTDB lineage: Bacteria > Acidobacteriota > Terriglobia > Terriglobales > Acidobacteriaceae > Telmatobacter. The sequence continues at coordinate 1,220 of JASHQQ010000118.1, forward strand.
GTAGCCGGCGAGCATCTTGATCCACAAGCTTGGATCGCTTTCGCCCGTGAAAATATAGCCCGTCGCCACTACCATGGCCAGCAACGCCGGCATGAAGATGGGAAACAGGATCAACGGCAGCAACAGTTCGCGGTTGCGCGTACGGATGGAAAGCGCCGCAAAGAACGTGCCGTTGGCCACCAGCGCCCACGTGCCCAGTGGCAGCACCAGCGCCAGCTTCCACGGCTGGCCCACCACGTTGAGGTTGTACATCACCAGAAAAACGGGCGCCAGCAGGACCTGGACGATGGTGACGAAGAGAAAGTTGGCCAGCACCTTGGCCAGAAACAGCTCGGCGCCGGGCGACGGAGCCATGCGCTGCGCGTCGAGCACCTGGTGGCGGATCTCGCGCGCCCACGCCTGGTTGAGCGCGCTCACCGAGGCGAACATGGTGGCCACGCACAGCACGCCGCCGGCGATGTCGCGCGCGAAGGCGCCGCGCGGATCGAAAGCCAGCGAGAAGAGCACGACCACGAGCAGCGCGAAAAAGAGCATCGAGTTGATGGCTTCGCGCGAGCGCCACTCGATGCGCAGGTCCTTGACGAGATGAGTCCAGAGCGCCCGGGTCATTGGTCGGAACCCTCCGCCCCGGTGTGCCTCGGACCGTCTTTGGTCAGATCCGCTGTTTGCGCACTCGCCGCGCGAATGTATTCGTCGGGATTCAGGATTAGCTGCGTTCCGCGCGTCCCCGCGGACACGCTGATGCGATCGAACAGGATTGCGGTTTCGTCGACGTACACCGGGAACGCCTTCTTCGCTCCGAAAATCGTGACGCCGCCGCGAATGTAGCCGGTGAGCGCCTGCACATCCTTGAGCGCGACCATTTCGGTCTTGCGCACTCCGGATGCGCGCGCGAGTTTTTTGAAATCGACTTCCGCGTCGCCGGGAATGACGGCGAAGAGATAAACGCCGGGTCCGCCGGTTGTGATCAGCGTCTTGAAGACCTGCTCCGGCGGCATGCCGATCTTGCGTGCGACCGTAATGGCGGAAAGATCGTCGGGGTCGACCTCGTACCCGCGCAGCTCGAAGGGAATGCCGAGGCTCTCGAGAACCCGCGCCCCGTTGGTCTTCATGCGGAGGCCCGTCCGGGGTCGATCGTTGCAACGCGGCCCGCGTGCAGCGAGATCACCCAGTCGGCGATGGGCGCGGCCAGGTCGCGCTGGTGGGTTGTGATCACGATGGTGCGATTGCTCTGGCGAAAGCCGGAGAGAAGTTCGACCATCTGGCGTGCGCTTTCCACGTCCATGTTGGAAAACGGTTCGTCGAGCAGCAGCAGCTCCGGAACCGGCAGCAACACCCGCGCGAGCGAGGTGCGCTGGCGCATGCCCTGCGAGTATTGGCCGAGCACGCGGCCCAACTCGGGATCGAGACCGACCTGACGCAGCACCTCGCCCGGCGCCAGGCATTCGCGTCCGGGATAGAGACGGGCGAAGTAGCGGAGATTCTCCTCGGCGGTGAGTTCGTCGTAGAGCATCGGTGCGTGGCTCATGTAACCGATGCGGGCGCGAGCCTGCTGCGGTTCGAGGCCCCCGAATACCGTAACCGAGCCGAGGCTGGGGCGCAAAAGCCCGGCGAGAACTCGCAGAAGCGTCGATTTGCCCGCGCCGTTTTCGCCGATGAGCACGTAGCAGCGGCCAGGCGCCAAATCCACCGAAACCTGGCGCAGGGCGGCAAAAGAACCGAAGAGCCTGGAAACCTGATGGACCCGGGCGCAAAGGGCTGGGCCGGCAGCCGGTAACGGCGAAGCAGTTGTTTCGTGCGATGGGTCGTTCAATGGGTGTTCTGGGCGGCGGGATTGGGCGGCGGCGCGGAGGCGGCGCGCGGGTTGGGAGCCGGCGCGGACGCAGGAGCGGCGCCTGGCTGCGTGGGCGCGTATTTGCTGGCGCACTTGGCCTGCAACGCGGTGGCATGGAACACGCCGTCGCGTCCGTACGAGCCTTCGGCAAGCGCCTGCGCATCGTCCTTGAAGGTGTCCGGTGGAGGCTCTGTGCCCTTGTAGCTCACTTTGAGCAGGTGGCCCGTGGCCGCCTTCGGCGAGTGGCTTTCAAATTCGTCCAGAACGAAGTCGACATGCGTGCCATCCTGAACGATCGTCCCCGGCTTGACAAACCCTTCCACGCGAAGTTGGCTGGTGTACGCCCTGGTTCCCATACCGCCCAGTTCGGCGATGGTCACGTAGTAGCTCTTGTTGGCTCCGTAGCCTGACCAGGCCAGCCATCCGATGGTGCCCAGGATGATGGCGACGGCGAGGCCGATGCGCGCCGAATTGGCAGAGGTTTTCATGCTCAGTTTTAACGATACGAGCATGTGGTAGCCGGGTCAACCGTCGAACGCATGTGCTGTGATTTATGGCACACTTCCCGATCCGCGGAGCTGGATCGGGCCAGGGCATCGGAGCGATAGCGCGGGCGAATGGGGAGGGCTTTGACCGGGCCGGCGGTGGACGGAGCGGATGGAGACTCGACTACCGCCCTGGAAGCGAAGCCGTTCCGTTTCCGGAATGGAAGGCCGTGTCCTTGCCGGGAGCCAGTGCCGGCGCCAGATTCCGCCGGGTTTCGTCGTCCATTTCAAAGTTTGGCAGCAAAGCGGCTACAGCCGGATACGCGACCATGCCGATGAAAACGAGGGCAATCAGAACGTCGTTCATAACGCAAACTCCTCATCTGGGTCCAAACCGGGAGGTAGCCGCCCTGTGGAAGCGGCTTGCCCTTTGAGGCTGCACTGTGTCCAGGCAGGCGCGCCCGGGACCGCCGGCGATCACGCCGCTCCCGAAACCCCCTGGACCTTTTTTCGTTAACTTCCCTTCATTCTGCACTTCCGGCGCACAAAAGTCTACGCATAAGTAACTGATTTTGTTTAATTTGCCGGGTACCAGAGTGGTAATTGGAATCACCTGAAAGTGGTATGGACGGTTATTGCCCGGGGTTGCCGGAGCGAAGCCGAAACCGAAGAAATTCGACATCAACGGACTCCTGTCGCTTAAAATCCTTCCAGGACATGCGGCTTTGAAGCGGCAGCAGCGCGCCTCCATCTGAAGGTCGAGCGATGGCTCATCCCATTCGCCGGAGACAATCGCTTCTGCGATTTCGCAAACTTCCGAGAAGCTGCAGACTTCCCCGATGACGAGGTCCATTCCTTGAACCGTCTCCGATTTGTGCGGGTGCTGAGGCGCTCGCTTGCTGGTCTTGCCGGCGTCTCGATCGCGGCCGGCGCCGGATGGATGTGGTCGCAGAACCCGCCGGCTTCGCAATCGCCGCTCTACGGCGGCAGCGCCGCGGCCGAACCGGCGCAGCAGCAGACCGGATCGGCAACGGCGGGCGTATTTGCCCCGGTGCTCGATTCCGAAAAGCGGCCGATCACCGCCGGCGGCTTCGTCAAGACGGGCCCGGTCATCTTCAAGGACATCTCCGAGCAGGCGGGGCTGACGGTCTGGCGCCACACCATGGGCTCACCGCAAAAGCAGTACATCCTGGAGACGATCGGTTCCGGCGTGGCGTTGCTGGATTACGACCATGATGGCTGGCTCGACATCTACCTGGTGAATGGCTCTAATTTCGACGCGCTGGACGGCAAGACCGAACCGCCTCATGCGGCGCTCTTCCACAACAATCATGACGGCACGTTCACCAACGTGGCCGAAAAAGCGGGCGTGACCAACGACCGCTGGGGATTCGGCGTGGCCGTGGGCGACTTCGACAACGACGGCTGGCCAGACCTTTACGTGGCGAACTACGGCAAGAACCGGCTTTACCGCAACAACCACGACGGCACGTTTACCGATATTGCCGAGACTGCCGGAGTGACGCTGGGCAACTGGTCGACCGGGCCGAGCTTCGGCGACTACGACGGCGACGGGCGGCTCGATCTTTTCGTGCCAGGTTATGTTCACTGGGACATGAACAACCTGCCTCTCGCCGGGACCAGGGCCGTCGGGTTCGCGAACTGCTCGTTCCGAGGCGCGCAAACCCTGTGCGGACCGCGCGGCCTGCCCGGCGAGCCCGATCATCTGTTCCATAACAACGGGGACGGCACCTTCACCGACGTGAGCGTGAAAGCCGGCGTGGAGGATAAACGCCATTACTACGGGTTCTCGTCGACCTTTGTCGATATCGACAATGACGGCAAGGTGGATCTTCTGGTGGCGGACGATTCGTCGCCCAACTATCTCTATCTCAACAAGGGCGATGGGACGTTTCAGGACGCGAGCTACTATTCCGGCTTCGCCCTGAATCAGGATGCGCGCGAGACGGCCTCGATGGGGCTTGCCGTGGGCGATTTTGCCAACAACGGACGGCTCGATCTGTACACAACCACCTTTTCCGACGATTACAAGACGCTCTACCGCAACGACGGCGACGCGAACTTTGTGGACATCACTCCGCAGATGGGGATTGCCGAGCCGACCTATCCTTTTCTGAGCTGGGGAACGGAGTTCATCGATTACGACAACGACGGCTGGAAGGACCTGATGTTTGTCGCCGGCCACGTCTACCCGCAGGTGGACCAGCATAACTGGGGCACGTCGTGGGCGGAGCGGCCGCTGCTGTTCCACAACGAGCAGCATGGGAAACATTTCGAGCTCATGCCGGCCGTGGAAGGCACGGGCCTCGCCGATGTGATCCCCGCGCGCGGCGCGGCCTTTGGCGACCTGTTCAACGACGGCAAGATCGACGTGGTGATCAACTGCATCGACCACACGCCGGTGTTGCTGCGCAATGTGAACGACGATCACAACCACTGGGTGGGGATTCAACTGATCGGCGGACCGAAGAGTCCTCGCGACGCCATCGGGTCGACGGCTTATCTGACGGCCGGCGGCCTGCGCCAGCGCGGCGATGTGATGAGCGGCGGCAGCTTCGAGTCGTCGAACGATTTTCGCCTGCACTTCGGCCTGGGCGCGGCAACGTCGGTCGACAAGCTCGAGATTCGCTGGCCGGATGGCGTGAAGGCAACGTACACGCTTCCCGGTGTCGACCGTTACTTCACCATCGAAGAAGGCAAGGGGATCGTCCCCAGCGTCTATGACGCCATTGCCGCGCAGCTCAAGGAAGCCGGCGCAGGCGGCAAGCCTTCGGGCAAATAAGATATCGAGGGGGATCAATTGGGGCCCAAAGCTTGAGACGGGACGGTGCCAGTTGGCATGAAACACGGAAAGATCGCGCTGCAACTTATCGGGATCCTTGCCGGCGTGCTTTGCCTGACGGCTCCGGCAGGGACGCAAGAGCAGAATTCGCTGACCCCTCCCCCGGCCTACACTCCTCCAGCCAAAGGCGCACCGCCGGTGGCAGATACGCCGGCGCAACAAGAGGCGCTCGATCGCCTGAAAGCCAGACTCGAGCAGGAAACCACGGTCGCGCGCGAAGCGTATAACTCAACGGTCATCCCGGCCTATAACTTCCGTTACGGGGTGGGAAACCCGTTTACGCCGGGAAATATCAAGGTCCAGGGCGAAGGCTTCATCCAGCCGGGGGCGTTTCCCAGCGCGGAGTACTGCGGCACATGCCATCAGGAAGCTTATAGCCAATGGCGCCAGGCGCTGCATTCGAACGCCTTCCGCACGCCGTTCTACCGCACCAGCGTGAACATTCTCATTCGCGACAAGACGCGCGGCATCGCTTTCGCGCGCCACTGCGACAGTTGCCACAATCCCATCGGGGTCCTCGGCGGAGCGCTCACTGAGGATTCGAGGGTCGATCGCGCCAAGTTCGACTCCGATGGGCTCACCTGCACCACCTGCCATTCCGTCGTAGCTCTCGATTCGACCAACGGCAACGCCAGCGTGGTGATGGGCGTACCGGCGGTGATCGTGGACGAAAAGGGCAATCGCATTCCCGGGCAGGTTCCGTTCGATCAGATTCTGCGGCATCCGGAGCGGCATTCGGCCGCGGTGATGCACGACTTTCTGCACAAGCCGGAGTTTTGCGCCGCCTGCCACAAGGCCAACCTGCCCGCCACGCTGAACGACTACAAATTCATCCGCGCGTTCACGGCCTACGACGAATGGCAGCAATCGAAGTTTTCACAGCGCAATCCCCTGACTTTCTATACCGCCGACTTTACGACCTGCCAGGGCTGCCATATGAAGCGCAATCCGGTAACTCATCCCGAATATGGCGCGAAAAACGGAACCTTTGCCTCGCATCGCTGGCTGGCCGGCAACACCGCCGTGCCGTTTTATTACGGCTTCGACGAGCAGCTCAAGAAGACCATCGGGTTTCTGCAATCGGGAAACTATCTGAACGTCGATATCTTTGCCCTGAAGAAAGAGAACAGCGACAGACTGATTGCGCCGCTGGGGCGAGTATCTTACTCGCTGGAGCCCAACGACGTCGTCGAGGCCTATGTGGTCATCCAGAACAAGAATATCGGCCATTCGCTGATTCCCGAGGTACGCGACCTCTACGAGGCGTGGGTGGAGTTTACGGTCAAGGATGAAAACGGCAAGGAGATCTATCACAGCGGATTTCTCAAGCCGGACGGAATGCTGGACCCCCGCGCGCACAGCTTTACCAACCGCCCGGTGACCGACGAAGGCGACTTTGTGGATAACCACAAGGTGTGGACGATTCACTCCGTGGCCTATGACAACACCGTGCAGGCGGGGCGGTCGGTCCTGGTGCGGTATCAGTTCCGGATTCCGGCCGATGTTACCGGCGCGGTTTCGGTGACCGCCAGGGTGAATTACCGGCATCTGCGGCAGAGTTATCTGAATAATATCTTCGGCAAGGATCATCCGGCTTATCCCGTGGTCGAGCTCACCTCGCGCACCCGGACGCTGAAGATCGGCGAGAACCAGCCGGAGGCTCCCGATGCGGCGGACAACCCGGACTGGATGCGCTGGAATAACCTGGGCATCGCGCTGCTCGATCAGTTCCAGTATGCGGAGTCGGTGGCGGCATTCCACGAAGTGGTGAAGCTGCGCCACGATTACGTGGACGGGTACACGAACATCGGACTGACGGAGATCGTGTGGGAAAAGTACGGGTCGGCGCGGATGGCCATCAGCAAGGCGCTGGCCATGGACCCGAACAACGCCCGGGCGCTTTACTACGATGGCCTGCTCGAGCGCCGCGCCGGCAATACCCAGAAAGAGATCGCCGATTTTCGCCGCGTGGTGGAGATGTATCCGGATTCGCGCGATGCGCGCCGCGAACTGGGCATCACCTATTACCAGCAGAAGGACGAACATGCGGCGCTGGAGCAGTTCGAGGCGTTGCAGAAAATCGATCCCGACGATCTGGCCGCGCACTATAATCTGTCGATCCTTTATCGCCGCATGGGTCAGCCGGAAAAGGCCGCGGACCAGCAGGCGATGTTTGTCGACAAGAAGGTCGATCCCGGCGCGCCGACTTACTCGCTGAACTATCTCCGTGCTCATCCCGAGATATCTACGGAGAGTATTCCATGGCACGTTCACTCCGACCTGCTGGGCGATGCCGGGGAGATGAAGAATGGGAAGTGAGTCCGGATGGGCAGGGACGACGGAGGATCGAGCTTTGGGCTGTGAGCCTGCTTTGACGCGCGCCACGCTGCGCCTTGCCGTATTGGCGCCGCTGCTGATTGCTCCGGTTTTGTGCCGGGCGGCGAACAACTGTCCCTGGTTGACCGAAGCGACCGCGTCGGGCCTGCTGGAGAGTGACGCTGTGGGAGCGTTTACCGCGCCGGCCGGCGGACAGCCCGCACTCTGCGTCTTCACCTCCGATGCCCAGGGAGCCAGGCGTATTCTGCGCGTCGAGGTCGAAGTAACTCCCGACGCACACGACCATGTCATGGCTGCGTCCCAGGCATGCGGGCGCGACGGAGCGGCGCTGAAGGCGATCGGGAACGAGGCGGTGACCTGCGCGACCAGCGACCGCAAAGGCGAGACAGGCGAACGCGCGGTGGGGCGGGTGCGCGATCAGGCCTTCGTCATTACGATCGAAAGCAGCGTCAAGAACGATCCAGTGCTCACGCGCGACGCGCTTAAGAGCAAAATCTACACCGCCGCGGAGCAGGTGGCCGGAAATCTGTATTGAGCTGTGTTCCCGCCCTTCGCCAAATGCGGGCGAGACGCGGGTAAAGGCTCCAGGACGAACCGCAGGTCCTTCGACTCCCTGCTTGTCCGCTCGCTCGGACCCGGGGTCGCTCAGGATGACAGCTCACACAACTTCCCGGTCGAGCAGCATGGGCCTGGGGCAGTTTAAGAAATAGTGTGTACCTTGAACCCTTGCCCAAGGTCGCCGCTCCCTGCTGGTCGCGTCGACTCAGCGATCTCTCTTCGTCTACAGAGTTTCTTGAACTGCCTTAATGAGCCGATTCGAGGGTTTGCGTGGCGCGGTCGAGGGCCTGCGTGAGCACGGTTAGCTGCTGCGCGGCGCGGGTTTCGTCGTGCGCGTCCATGGCTTCGTTCACTCCGGGAATCACCACAGCGGCATAGCCCGTGTACTCGCCCGGCGCGTAAACCAGGTGCTTGTACCACGGACGATTGGGCAGGCCCGCGGCGGAGATGAAATCGGTTTCGACCTGGCGTAGCGTCCGGTTCAACTCAGCAGAATCGCTGGACGGAGCAGCCTGCAGGGAGTGCGCCTTCCCGGCGGCAGTCATGAAGCGCGAAGCGGCCTCGCGCGCGGGCCCGAAATCGAGCGAACTCAGCTTCAGGTCGGCAGCCTTCTTCTGTGCGGCGTCGATGTAGGCGGCAATCTCGCGGGCGTAGGTCACGTAATCGTAGGGCAACACGTCGGTATCGGCCATGCGAATGCCTTCGAGCCCCAGCACACGCGCCATCTCCTGCAAATAGACGAAGTGCGGATCTGCGTTCGCCGTGAACCAGGCATAGTCATCGAAGGCGGAGTGATAGACGCCGTAGGGCCCGCCGGAACCGATGTCGGTGGAAGGCACGCCGACGTGCTGCAGAAACGGCGTGAAGTCGGAACCTGAGCCGAGATCGCCGACGTGCACGTCGCTGTTATCCATGGGAGGAGCGTTGGAGCCGCGATGCTCGTCAGGGGCAGCGCGGTGGCTCTTCCACTGCTCGTAGACGGTGTCCCCCTTTGGACTCGGCACATCGCGCGTCAGTTCGCGGATGAATTGCTTGAGCGAGGGAACGGCAGCCGCCGAAAAATCGGGGCCGGAGACGGCGACGTCGACGTTGAAGTAGGCGACGGCATTTTCAAGCGGCCTGGCGTACTGCTCCACCCACTCGGTCGAGCCGATGAGGCCTTCTTCTTCGGCGTCCCAACTGCAAAAGAGCATCGAGCGCCTGGGTCTCCAGCCCTGCCTGAGCAGCGTGCCGACGCCGTGCACCGCTTCCAGCATGGCCGCGGTGCCGCTGTTGGGATCGACCGCGCCGTAGACCCAGGCGTCGCGATGATTGCCGGTGACGACCCACTCGTCGGGAAACTCCGATCCCCGGATTTTGCCGACGACATCCCAGATGGTGCGAACCTGGTAGTCCTGCTGGCTGACCAGATGCACCTTCACGCCGCCGGGACCGAGGTGATAGCGGAATGGCAAGGCGCCCTGCCATCCCTGCGGCACGCCCGGACCTTTGAGAGCCTGAAGGATGGGCGCGGCATCGTGGTAGCTGAGCGGAATCGAGATAATATGCGGCTGGTCGCCGGTGTTGTCGGCTGGCAGGCGCGCGGAGTCGGGCAGGTCGGGCGTGGAGGCGACGCCGGGCGTCTGCGGATCGCCGGGATAGCGGAAGAGATACTGCACCGAGCCGCGCTGCACGCCGGTCTCGGGCCGCCATGGGCCGTCGGGCCACGCATCGCCTTTGTAATAGCCGTCGTCCTGCGGGTCGGAGTAAATGAGCACGCCGGCCGCGCCGCGCTGCTCGGCGATGTAGACCTTCACGCCGCGGAAGTTGCCGCCATAGCGCGCAATCACGATCTTGCCGTGCAGGTCGATGTGTTGCGCGGCGAGTTCGTTATAGTCCTCGAGGCGGCCGTAATTGGCATAGACCACTTCGCCGGTGACATCGCCCGAGCCTGACGAGCCGTTGAAAGGCATCACCACGCGGGGATCGTCCTGGTAAGGGTCGCCGCTGTCGACGTGCTCGCGCGTGGGGCCGGCCATGAGCTGCTTGCCGTCGGCGCTGTATGCTTCGACCTTGACCACCCTGGGCCAGTTGAGCAGCACGCGATAGGGAACGATTTCGGTTTCGAGGCCGGCGGCGCGGAATTTCTGCGCGACGTATTCGGCGGTCTTGTGGTCCTCGGGAGTTGCCGCCAGGTGCGGCTCGGCGGTGAGAGTCTTCAACTCTTCGCCGGCGAGTTTCGCATCGGGAACGGCGAGGAATTCCTGCTCGATCTTCGCTTCCGCAGAGAAACTGGAATACCCGAAGACCGATTGCGGCGCCGTTTGCGGTGCGACGTGGACGGTGGAGGCGGAGGCAGCAACAAGAATGAAGGCAGGCAGTTTGGGGAATGTCATTCCGGGACCTTGTGTGAAAAATTGGCAGGGCCGATATCGCGCGATTCCGCGGCGGCTTCGTCCCCGAACCAGAATTCAAGCCACAGCTTACACCACGGGCGAAGGAGTGGCGCCGTGAAGAGCGCCGGCGCTCCGGCGCCCGGCGATGAGGCTCTCATGGGATCGGACGCATTCGGCTACGTCACCGGCTGCGTGCAGTGCGCGCAGCGCCTGGCGGCCTGGGGAATCTCGCTCAGGCATTCGGGGCAGGTTTTCATCGGAGGCGGCACAGGAGGCGGCGCCACAGGCCCCTTGAACTTCGCCAGCAAGGTGTTCAGCGGCAACACCACGCAGAAATAGACGACGCTGGCCACGATGAGGAACGAGATAGTGGCGTTGAGAAAATTTCCAATGTAGATGGGGCTGCCGTGAATCTTGATCACCACGCCGCTGAAGTCGGGCTTGCCGACGACCGCGGCGATGAACTGGGTCAGGACATCCTTGACCATGGAGTTGACAATGGCGTTGAAAGCGGCGCCGATGATGACGGCGACGGCCAGGTCGACTACGTTTCCACGCAGAATAAAGTCGCGGAATCCCTTCAGCATGGCTACCTCCAATCGGACTTGCGGGCGGCCGAGTTGTCGCGCATTCTGTTCGCCAGCTTCGGCTTGTGGAACATCGTACATGGCGGAGCCGGGCGGGGTGGCCGGAATCCGCGCCATTCGATTTCGCAGGCCGGGTTGTCCGGAGCAGCCTACGGATACAGGCAAAGGACGATGGCCAGGGTGAGGATCATCAGATCTGCCCAGAGGAGGATGACCACGCCGGCGTGATAGAGGTTCCATCGTCGACCGAAGCAACGCGCCGTTTCGCACATTGCCCAGCAGGTGGCCAGCGCGGGCAGAATCTGCCATGCCGAGGAATGCAGGCGGTCGATGCGGGGAAAGCCCGCCATCCGCAAGCTGACTGCGAGCGCAAGGAGCGCCAGAACGATGGCGCGGAGCAACGACCGGCGGCGCAGACGGAAGATGACGGGGCGGGCAAGCACCAGGCTTCAATGTATCGCAACCGGGGGGCGACGCGGAGGAACGACCGGGGCGTTCAGGAGCCTCCGCGCGCGTCGAGATAGACCGGGTCTCCATTGACGACGATGTCGGCGGCCGTGATGTCCGTCGTGTTTTTGATCGAAGCGACGGCCTTGGCGTGCTGGATGTCGATGTTGCCCAGATTGACCTCGGCGATCGGCGATCGAGGGTCACCGTCGAAGAGAAACGCGGCGCCTTTCGCCGTGGCGCAGGTCACGTCCTGCATGTTGATGTTGGCATAGATTGGCGGTCCCAGCTTTTGCGCCCCGTCGTCCGCGTCGGGCAGCAACGTGAGAAGGCTGTTGCATGTGCCGACCTTGTTGGAGCGGATATAGATGTCTTCGACAAACCCGCCGGCGTTCTGGCGGCCCTTTATGAAATGCGCGTTGATGCAATCGGTGACCGAGCAGTTCTGGATGAACACATTGTGAATGCCGCTGGCGACATCGGTGCCGATGGTAAGACCGCTCCAGACGGAGCGGAGGCAATTGCAGTTCTGGACCACGATGTTCTCGCAGCCCGGCAAGCCCTCGGCGTCGGGATTGAAGCCTGCCTTGATCGACACGTTGTCGTCTACCGTCGTGAAGTTGCATCCCTCGACCAGGACGTTCAGGCAGGAGTCCGGATCGCAGCCGTCATCGTTCTCGCCGCCGGGATTCACCGTGACTTCCTGAATGGTTACATTGGTGCAGAAGGTGGGATGGATGGTCCAGAAGGGGCTGCCTTCGATGGTGACTCCCTGCAACAGAACGTTTTGGCAATCGTAGGGTTCAAACATGGTCGGGCGCAAGTAATCGCCGGCGCCGAATACGCGCTCCTCCACCGGAACTCCGGATTTGGCCATCAGTTCCAGGCGCGCCCAGGTCTGGTCCTGCTTGCCGATCCATGCCGCCCAAAGGTAGCCGTTGCCATCGATCAGTCCCGATCCGGTAACCGCGATGTTCCTCTGTCCATAGGCGTAAATCAGAGGAGAGTAGTTGTAGCAGCGGATACCCTGCCAGCGCACCAGTTGAGCCGGAAGGTAGGCGGCCGGTTCGAATGCGAAGACGATGGACGCCTTGTCCTCGAGGTACAGATTCACGTTGCTGAGCAGATGAACCGGTCCCCTGGAAATCCAGGGGCCGGCGGGAACCACCACGCGGCCGCCACCCGCCCCGTTGCAGGCAAGTATCGCCCTTTTCAAAGCAGGATTTGCGTCGGATGCAGACGCGCCATAGTCGGTGATGACGAAGTCGCGGTCGGGGAATTGCGGAGGCACGATCTGGGCCAGAATCGACGGGAGCTGCGCCCAGCCCAGGTCAGGATCGAGGGGAGCAGGGCGAGAGATGCGCGAATCGGTCTGCCCGCCCCACGCGCGGCTTGAGACGCCGCCAATCGCAGCGGCCAGACCGAATCGGAGCATGTCGCGCCGGGGAAAACGCCTGGTCATGGATTCATCCTCAAAGCTCTTCTGCGAACGGGAAGGCCGGACTATAACGTGATCGCAGACTAACTCATCCGGACTTCCAGGACAACCATCAACACGGGATTTCGAGCCTTTGAAGCCGAACATCGTCGCACCCCTGGAACCGGCTGCATGAGTCCGGTTTCGAAAGGGCAGGGCTTCAGTCATGCCGCAAGAGGCCGCAGAATCCGAGGGCCTTGGCCCCTGCCGGAGGTTTCACCGGTCTGCCAAGCGTATGCATGCAATCAGCCCCAGGCTGCCCCGACCAGTTCCATCTGGCGCAGCGACCCGGAGCAGGGCGGCCGCAGGATTCCGCGTTCAGTGATCAAGGCGGTGACGTATTTCACCGGAGTGACGTCGAAGGCAGGATTCACGATACCGACGCCGCGAGGCGTCAGTTGCCTGCCGCCGTGATGCGTCACTTCGATTGCGGGCCGTTCTTCGATCGGGATTGCGTCGCCGGTTCCGGTTGCGAGATCGATGGTCGACCACGGCGCCGCAACGTAGAATGGGATGCCGTGCTCGCGGGCGAGGATGGCCACGTTGTAGGTTCCAATCTTGTTGGCCACGTCGCCGTTGGCGGCGATGCGGTCCGCGCCGACGACTACGGCCTGGATGCGCCCGGCACGCATGAGGCTGGCGGCAGTGTTGTCGCAGAGCACGGTAGCGGGAATGCCGTCGGCCATGAGCTCCCATGCGGTGAGGCGCGCGCCCTGCAGAAAAGGCCTCGTCTCGTCGGCATACACGTGAATGCGTTTGCCCCGCTCGACAGCGGCGCGAATCACGCCGAGAGCCGTGCCGTAACCGCAGGTGGCCAGCGCCCCGGCGTTGCAATGCGTCAGCACGCCGCCCTCGTCTGGCAGCAGGTCGGCGCCGTGAGCGCCCATGGCCTTGCACGCAGAAATGTCTTCGTCGTACATGGCGTGGGCTTCGGCGAGTAACCTCTCCCGGATCTCGTCCAAAGGCTTGCCAGCCGCGGCCAGCGGCGCGAAGATCTGCTTCATGCGGTCGATGGCCCAGAATAGATTGACAGCGGTGGGGCGGGTCGAGGCCAGACCCGCGCAGATGCGCTCCAACTCCGGTGCGAATTCCGCGGCGGTGCGGGCGCCGGTGATCTTCGCGCCGAGCGCGATGCCATAGGCCGCAGAGACGCCGATGGCGGGAGCTCCGCGCACCACCATGGTGACGATCGCGCGGGCGACCTCTTCCCAGGTGGCCGCAACCACATAGCTCTCCTCGAGAGGCAGTCTGGTTTGATCGATGAAGCGGACGCCTTCCGGAGTCCAGGCCAAGGTGGAAATCATGCCTCTCCAGTTTACCGGAACTGGAGGCGGCTTGCGATAAGACGGCTTTCCGGGCGGGGCTGCGTCGGGAGCGCCTTGACGATTTATCAACCATTGTCATGAAGGAACCGGTGACTCCGGGAGCGACTCGACTGGATCCGCCGAAGACCCAATCGTCCGGGTGGCGGCCTCCTTGACGAGAAAGGAGAGAGCGTGTACTCTCCTTTCCCGGATAGGAGAGTGAGCTTTTGACGAAGCCGGTCGAACTCCCGCAGGGCACACTCGAGATGCTCATCCTCAAGGCGGTCTCGCTCGGTCCGCTGCACGGTTACGGCATCCTGCTGCGCATCCAGCAGATCTCGGGCGAGCGCCTTGAAATTCTGCAGGGTTCCTTCTACGCCGCCATCTATCGTCTTGAGCGCCAGGGCTGGATCAATGGCGAGTGGGGTGAGTCGGAGAACAATCGCCGCGCCCGCTTTTACTCGCTTACCGCTGCCGGCCGGCGCCGGCTCAAGGCCGAGACCGCCAAATGGATCGACATGACTGCTGTTGTCGCCGGAATTCTCGACAAGAAGGCCGATGAGATATGAGTTTCCTCGCCGCAATCGGCAAACTCTGGCGCTCCGTCGCGCCTCGCACCGCGAGCGACGTTGAGGAAGAGTTTCGCTCTACTCTGGATGCCTACGAGGAAGATCTGATCCGCCAGGGTTTCTCCGAAGAGGAAGCGCGCCGCAGGGCCCGCATCGACCTCGGCCGGCCCGTCACCCAAAATGAGAAATACCGCGATGCCATCGGCCTCCGCTTTTTCGATGAGTTCGACGGAGACCTTCGCTACGGTCTGCGCGCACTGCGCCGCAACCCGGGCTTCGCCGCCGTCGCCGTTCTTTCGCTCGCGCTCGGAATCGGCGCCACCACGGCGATGTTCTCGCTCATCTACGCCGTCCTGCTGCACCCGTTTCCCTACGACGGCGCCGACCGCATCATGAACCTCTTCTTCATCGACGAGAAAGGGATCGATGAGGAAGGGTTTAGCTGGATTCTCCTCAGCAAGACACAGTTGGATGAAGTGCGCCACGCTGCCCCGGTCGAGTCGGTGCTTGGCTTCAACGGCTCGCACATGGAGATCACCGGCGGCGGACTGCCGGAAGACATCTTTGGCATCTATCTCACGGAGAACACGGGGAGTTTCTTTGGTGTGCGCCCGCTTCTCGGCCGGAATATCGAGCCACCCGATGCGGAGTACGGCGGCCACTCCGTCGTTGTTCTCAACTACCGCTTCTGGCGGCGCCACTTTGGGGGCGATCCTCACATCATCGGGCGAATGCTGGAAATCGATCACGCCGCCTACACCATCGTCGGGGTGATGCCGCGCAGCTTCGCGTTCAATGACCTCGCCGGCGTGGGTGATGTCTACCTGCCGGCCAGCCTGATGCGGGGTGTTGCCAATGTTTCCTCCGTCGCCTACCTGCCGTGGATCAAGCTCCGGCCTCACGTTACGCGTGCCGCCGCCAACGGTGCGCTCGAGCCCTTTGTGCGCGAGCAAGCGAAAGAGCATCCCGGGCTCCTATCCGACAACGTGCACCTCGCCTTGCGGCCCATCCTCTGGACTTTCCAGGAGAATACCGGCCGCACCCTGATGCTTCTTCTTGCCGGCGTAGTGCTCCTGCTCATCATCGGCTGCGCCAACTGCTCCATCCTTCTGCTGGCCCGGGGCCGCACGCGCCAGCATGAACTCGCCATTCGCAGCGCCATCGGGGCCAGTCGCTGGCGCATCGTCCGCCAGTTGCTGGTCGAAGCCGTCGTTATCTCCTCGACCGGCGCTGCTTTTGGCGTTGCTGCCTCCTACTGGCTTGCCAGGCTCCCCTTGTTGCTCTCTCCCGATTCCTTTCCTGCCGAATCCTTCATCCGCATCAATGCTCCCGTACTCGCGTTCTCCGTCGCGCTCGCGCTGCTCTGCGGCATCCTCTTCGGACTGGCCCCCGCATTGCGTCTCTCGGGCAACGATCCTGCGCGCGCGCTTCCCGGCCGGCGAACTGGTGTGGTCGCCGCTCCCGCCAGGCATCGCTGGAGCGTTCTCATCGCCACGCAAGTAGCGCTGACACTGCTCCTAATGGCCACCGCGGGCACCGCCATCCGCAGCTTTCTTGAGCTTATGCAGATGCCGCTTGGCTACGACCCCACGAATGTCATGAAGATTGGCATCATTCTGCACGTCCATGACGCAAACGAGTGGAGCCGCATCGAGTCTCGCGAGGCGCGCACTGCTTACATCGAGCAGATCCGGGAGAAGATCGCATCTGTCCCTGGTGTCTCCACGGTCGCTGTCGGTACCGATGCCACGCCGCCCTATAGCGACGCTGAGAAACCGTTCGAAATCGACGGAACTCGCGAAGGCGAGCAACTGCAGGCTCGGCTGATGCTGGTCGGCCGGCAATATTTCGCGGCGCTCCGCATCCCCGTGCTTCAGGGACGCACCTGGAATGCGGATGAGAATGCGCGCGGCGACTTCATTGCGGTCGTGAATCGTGCCTTCGCGGCGCGCTATCTCTCCTCGTCCAACATCGTGGGCCGGCAGCTCCGCATTCCCGCTCTCACAAGCCAGAATCGCGTTACGGTCACATCCGCACAAAGCACCGCCTGGCGCCAAATCATCGGCGTCGTGGGCGATGCGCGCAACGACGGCGTGGATCAGCCCGTCGTCCCTGCCATTTATCTTCCGTACACCGTCGTCATGCCGACTTACGCGCACTTCCTCGTGCGCACCCAGGGCGATCCGCTCACCTACCTGCGCCCGATCCGCGCCGCGATCGCATCCGTCGCTTCCGACCAGCAGATTTCCAACAGCTCCAACGGCACGTTCACCCTCAACGAAGCCGTCGAGCGCGACGAACAGTACAGCCGCCAGCGGCTCTTCTCCATCTTGTTTGGCGTCTTCTCCGCCATGGCGCTCGCTCTTGCCGCTGCCGGCATCTTCAGCGTCGTCGCGTACAGCGTGGCGCAGCGCACGACGGAGTTCGGCTTGCGGCTGGCGCTGGGCGCACCGCGCGCACACGTGCTGTGGGTCGCCGCGCGCACCGCTCTCATCAGCGCGGCCGTGGGCATTGCCGTCGGTCTTGCCGGTGACAGCTTTCTCGGCGCCATCCTCGCCAACTGGATGCAAAACGCCTTCGCCGCAGGCAGTCTGGTTGCAGCCGCCGGTCTCCTCGCTCTCAGCGCGCTCCTCGCCTGCCTGCTGCCCGCCCGGCGCGCCATTGCTGTACCTCCCGCAGAAGCTCTTCGCTATGAATAAAACGCATCCCATTCGACCGGGCAAGGGCTGTAAACCTTTTCAGATTCCGCTGGACTCCACAATGCCGCCCTGCGTAGAGTGATGGGGATTGCTTTCCCTCGCTGAAGGAGCCGAGTTTGAACCTGACCCGCGTCGACTGGCTGATCATGCTGCTCTACTTCGCGTTTGTGCTGGGCATCGGCTTTGCCCTCAAGCGCTTCATGAAGACCAGCAAGGATTTCTTCCAGGCGGGCCGGGCGCTGCCGGCGTGGATCTGCGGCCTGGCCTTCATCAGCGCCAACCTGGGCGCGCAGGAAGTGATCGGCATGGGCGCCTCGGGCGCCAAATACGGCCTGGAGACGGCGCACTTCTACGGCATCGGCGCCATTCCGGCGATGGTCTTCGTGGGCATCTTCATGATGCCCTTCTACTACGGCTCAAAGGCGCGCTCGGTGCCGGAGTTCCTGCGCCTGCGCTTCGACGAGAAGACGCGCGGTCTCAATGCCTGCACCTTCGCGGTGATGACGGTGTTCAGCTCGGGGATCTCGATGTACGCCATGGCGCGGCTCATCCAGGCGCTGCACATCTTCGACGCTCTGTTTCGCGCGCTGCACTGGAACCCCGATGGAATCTTTACCTTCGCCATCGTCCTCTCGGCATTGATCGTGCTGCTCTATATCTTTCTCGGCGGCCTTACCAGCGCCATTTACAACGAGGTGCTGCAATTCTTCCTCATTGTCGCCGGCTTCCTGCCGCTGGTTTTGCTCGGATTAAGGAACATCGGAGGCTGGCACGGATTGAAAGCATCGTTGCCCGCGGCGTACATGCACGAGTGGAAGGGCGTGATGCACGCCAGCACCAATCCCATGGGCGTCGACATCATCGGACTGGGCATGGGACTGGGTTTCGTGCTGGGCGCCGGTTACTGGTGCACGGACTTTCTCGTGATTCAGACGGCGATGGCCTCGCACAACATGGAGGCCTCACGGCGCGTGCCGCTGATCGCCGCCGTTCCCAAGATGGTCTTTCCATTTCTGGTGATCCTGCCGGGCCTGATCGCCATTGCGCTGCCCACGCCGCATACGACAATCGCCATCAGCCAGGTGAACGGTGCGATCGTTCACGACATCAGCATCGTGCCGCCGGAAGCCGCCGAGGGCAGGGGACTGATTCCGGCGAAGATCAACCCGGTGACCGGCAAGCCGATGCTCGACGCCAGCGGCCAGCCGCTGCTCGACTACGACATGGCCACGCCCAACATGCTGCTGCACTACTTTCCTACGGGGATTCTGGGGCTGGGGCTGACAGCGCTGCTGGCCAGCTTTATGAGCGGCATGGCGGGCAACGTAACGGCCTTCAATACGGTTTTTACTTACGACCTTTAC
Organism: Acidobacteriaceae bacterium; assembly: GCA_030039035.1. Lineage (GTDB taxonomy): Bacteria > Acidobacteriota > Terriglobia > Terriglobales > Acidobacteriaceae > Telmatobacter. Next base: position 20,119 of record JASHQQ010000118.1, read on the forward strand.
CAGTCCTACATTCACAAGGGCGCGAGCGACCGACACTATCTCGCCGTGGGGCGATGGGCGACAATCGGCGGAATCCTGTTTTCGATCGCCACGGCTTACGCGGCGATCAATTTCAACAACATCATGGATACACTGCAGCTCGTCTTTTCGTTTGTGAATGCGCCGCTGTTTGCCACGTTCCTGCTGGGGATGTTCTGGAAGCGCGCTACCGGCCACGGAGCGTTTTCGGGCCTGATCGCAGGCACGGCTGCCGCCATGGTGCATCACGGGCTCACGCTGCCCATCGAGGCGCACTCCGGCATCCATGGCGGATGGATTCACGTGATTCATCACTATCCGAGCGACATGGCGCAGAACTTCTGGGGAGCCATCTTTGCGTTCAGCGCGAATTTCGTCGTGGCCGTGATCGTAAGTCTGCTGACCAGGCCGCGGCCGGATGAAGAGCTGGTTGAGCTGGTGCGGTCGCTCACGCCGATGCCTTCGCACGCACACCTGCCATGGTGGAAGCGGCCGGGAACGCTGGCCATCGCGGTGCTGCTGGGAGCCATCGCGATCAACATTTTCTTTGCCTGAGGAGTCCTCGACGATGAGCCTTGATCTACGCATTC
>JASHQQ010000002.1 GCA_030039035.1 Acidobacteriaceae bacterium
GCGTCTTCCGGATCGAGACCCATCCATCCCGTCCACAACCCTGTCAAGTGGAATCCACTCAGATCAACGACGCGCTCCGCCCGGCCTCCTGTGCGGCGGATCCGATACACACCCATATCGCCCGACCAAAACAGGAAGTAGACAAACTGTCCATCCCGCGACCAGTTGACATTGTTCGTTTTCCCTTTCATGAGAACCGACCATCGCTGCGTTTCAAGGTCGAAGAGCATGAGCTCATCTTCGAGGTCATCTGCGGAATGCGCGGCAATGAACCGCCCGTCGGGGGACCATCGCGGCTCGATCATGTGGTCCGATCCAGGCAAGATCGTAACCTTGTGGCTTGCAATATCCAGAACCCGCAGGACGTATTTGGAGTCTCCATTTGTTGTCTCTTGCGAACTGAAAGCGACCTTACGTCCGTCGGGTGACCAGTCCGGACTGTGCTGCAACCCCGTGAATTCCGGAACTAGCCACCGGGGAGCCCCGCCTTGGGAAGAGACAAGAAACAACCTCGATTCGCCCGACTTCTTTTCCTCGAAAAAAAGAACTTGTGTGCCGTCCGGAGACCAGTGGGGCTTGCTGGGGTACAACGGCGGGCCGGTCAATTGCAGGGGATTGCTCCCGTCCCGGTCGGCCCTCCACAGGATTCCTTCCGGGTAAGTGACATACGCAACGAACCGGCCGTCTGGAGAGAAAGTGACACCCTCGGCGGAGATGCCTTTGAGATAAGGCTGGAGCCGACGGGAATTCGAGTCATAGCGGACCAGTTCGCCGCTTAATGTGACGCCCTTCGCGAAGATTCTTTTCCAGTCTTTGCTGGGAACGGCCCGGGCCCAGCGGATGGGGCCCGATGTCAACTGAACCGGCTGCGCGGCTCGCCGGAGCAACCCTCGGCGCTCGTCGAGCGCCCATAGCTGCGACTCCGGGGGCAAACCGTGGTCGCTGCTTAAGGGCGCGTCATACGACAGGAAAAGGAAAAAATCCCCATCTACCGTCCATTGCCCGCAACACCGATCAGACGACGAGCGCCAGCCCGGCAGAAACTCATGGAACCCCGATCCGTCTGCTCTCACTTCATAGATCCTGGCATTCCTGTCGAACCGGATCGTGTTTCCGTCCAGCGACCAGGCGAGCCGCTCGAAGTAGAAATTGTCGGAAAGGTAGGGCACATTTGCCAGCCGGCGTGTCCCGGTTCCGTTGCTCTGCATCACCTTCACGTCCCCGTTTGCCGTGGAGTAAACCACCTGCTTCCCGTCCGGAGACCATGCGGCGCTTTGAACGTCAGCTTCCGTGAGCAGCCGGAGCGAGCCTCCAGCAACCTGGTAAGTCCACAGACCCTTTTGGGACGAGGTAAGCAGCAGATTCGAACCTTCCGGCAAGACGTCGACCACCCAGGGGTCTTTCAGGGGAATCGAAAGCCGCACGATCTCCCCTCCGTTGACTGACACCTCGGCAACATTCTGCGGGTCGAAGTACACATTCATATAGAGATTCACCCCATCGGTTCCCCAAAGGCCCTTGGTGCGAACGTCGTGGGTGAGCTGGGTGTAGTTCACGATGCGCAGCGACGGTAGCGGCCGACCCAGGTACCAGACTCCGCAGGCGAGGCCCAGGGTGAGAACGGCAGCGGCAAGCAGCCATCGGCGCCGAAGTCTCCGGTTGCCCCCTTCCGGCGCTTTCGGCGCAGCCCCCCGGCTCACGGCCCCGGCGCTGAGGCCGACCGGTTCGGCGACACCGACGCCGTATGTCTCCTCCGAGACTTCCACGGGACAAACAAACTTGTATCCAAGCGTAGCCACCGTCGCGATGTAGCGCGGCTCCTGGAAATCATCTCCGAGCGTCTTCCTAAGCTTCGCGATGCTGCGCGTAAGGGAGCTTTCCGTCACGGCGGCATCGGCCCAGACCGCGTCCAGAAGCTCTTCTTTGGTTATCAGTTTTTGCGGGTTATGGAGCAGGAATAAAAGGACCCGAAACGCCTTCGGCTCGATCGCCAACACTTTGCCCGCTCTGGTCAGCGAGAACTCCCGCTCGCGAACCTCCACGTCCCCGAAGCGGAAAATAAAGGACTTACTCTCCGTCATAGAACCGTCATCCGTGTTGGAAGATTCGTCATGAATCCGCCATCCATACGCGGAATTTCGTCTTGGATCCGCCAAGACGAATAAGAGCCACGCGACCAGAGTGACCTCAGCCTACCCGGCTGAGGAGCTCAAAATGTCGACGTGCAAATGGTTTGCGTCCCTGGTTCTTGCAGCAACCCTGATCCCCACGCTCACGGCAGAAACCCGTTGTCCAGGAAACGTCGCCAGTGTACCCTTCCGCCTGGTGAATCGCTACCAAATTGTCCTGCCCGTGTTCATCAACCATGCCGGTCCATACGACTTTCTTCTCGATACCGGCACGGAAACAACCATCCTCGGTCCATCCCTGGCCGATGAACTCCATCTGAGAACGCGAGGCTCCGTCGCAGTCTCGGGCGCCGGGTTTCACGAATCTGCCACTTTCGCTCAACTCGATCTTCTTGAGGCCGGCTCCCATGCCGTCTCCGGACAAGAGGTGTTGGTCTACGGCCTGATGAACCTGCGCTCCGTCGATAGCCACATTCGCGGCATCCTCGGCGAGGATTTCCTTGACCACTTCGACACGCTGATCGACAACGAACACAAGCTGCTCTGCCTCGACGACTCGGGCGTGATGCGGGCGGGAGTGAAAGGGCCGCACATCGCACTCCTGCCGAGAAGCCAGCCGCCGGACGGCGCGTCGTTGCCCGTATTGCTCATCCTCTCTGCGCGCCTCTCAGACGGGACTCCGCCTGTGCGCCTGAAGCTCGACTCCGGCACAAACGCCCCATTTCTTTACAACACCTCCGGACACATGGCGCCGACCTCGTTTGGGGGCGGGGCAGTGGTCGGGAGCGGAGCGAATGGAGACGAGAAGGTCTTCTCAGCCTTGCCGCCGCAGGACGTCAAGATCGGCTCAGTCAGCCTCCGCGGGGTAACCTTCATGACCCTCGCACACCCGTTGAAGGACGATGGAAGAAAAGAGTTCGATGGGTTGCTGTCGATCGATCTGTTCCGGCGCGTGTTCATCAACCACGGCGATCGCTATGTCGTCCTTGAGCCACGGTAAGTGAGGATGCCAAGAGTTCCCGCTACCCATCACCATTGACTTTCCAACCCGCTAGAGCATGGCAAGGACGTGATCAGATACAAAATGATCTGTTGAGAACGGCATCGCGCCCAACTTTGACGTAGAGTCGCCATTTCGGACAAGTGCCCAAAGGCTCTCGCGACTTGCCAACCAAAGTAGTGAATGATAAAGGACGTTGTCACCAACAACCCCATTGTCTATCGCTTATGATTTCCAACCTGAAGAAGCGCCCTTTGCGGACCCCGGATTTCGCGAATGTGCTCGGCTCGTGATTTCCCGGCCCGAACCGTGTCTCAAAAAAGGGTATTTCTCAGGAATGCAATTGGCGTGGGTTTCAAGGCTCGAAATCTGGCGTTGGAATAAACATCTGTTTTCTGCTACGCTGCTGCCTTGGAGAATCAAAGCATGAAAACGGCACTCTACGCGAGGGTATCGACGAAGGATAAGGGACAGGACACGGAAAACCAGCTGCGGCAGCTGAGGGGGTTCGCCGCAACTCAAAAGTGGAAGATCACAGCAGAGTATGTGGACAGAGCCTCTGGAAAGGGCGGTGATCGCGAGCAGTTCCAGAGGATGTTTGCCGCCGCGTCTCGCCGCGAGTTCGACATTCTCCTGTTTTGGAGCCTGGACCGTCTCAGCCGCGAGGGAGTATTTGAAACGCTCAACCACCTTCAGCGCCTCACGTCTTACGGGGTTAACTACCGCTCGTTTACCGAACAGTACCTTGACAGCACCGGCATCTTCAAAGAAGCCGTTATCGGCATCTTGGCCGCGGTCGCGAAGCAGGAGCGAGTCCGCCTCAGCGAGCGCACGTTGGCAGGTCTACAACGCGCAAAAGCGCAGGGCCGCGTGGGAGGCCGGCCGGCAAAGGTCGACGATCCCAAGATCATCAAGGCCCTTCGTCGCTTACGGGACCGGGGCAAGAGCATCCGGCAGATCGCCGCTGAGCTGAGACTAAGCCCGAATACGGTCCTGAAGGGGCTGAAGGCAGCATAGATCTCTTCTCGTAAAGGCCACTGAGGCGTCACGAGTCGGACTCCTGGTCGGAACTGAAACTTCCGTATCGGCGGTGACTCGGGAACTAAATCGCTAGGGGCAATCCACTATCGGGCTAGTGAGCCGTTTGTCAGGATCATCTTTGGCTCGGATCGCAGCTTCACTCGTCCAACTATCGACGACTACCCTCAAGTGTTCCCCGCGTCGAACGTCCAGCAGTTCGGGGCTATTAATAAACGTGAAATCAAAGAACGCACGCTGCATCCCCGATCTCGATGCGACGTGCCTGCCAAGTATCTTTCGGGAGTGCTCCGAGGGTTGCTGCGAGACCCTTCCGCACTTTCGCTGGTCGCCAAGCATCGTGAGAGTAGACTTGAAGAAAAGCCGCGCCCGCGCACAGGAAGTGAAATTCCTGATCCCCGCCGCTGACTGGGATGACCTGAGCCGCATCTTTTGCATGAATCTCCAGCCTCACTGAATTAATGGCCGAGCGACGGCATCTCGGATTTCGCCGTTCTCTGAACTCTCCTGTGCGGACGCTGTCGCAATCAAGGCTGACAGAGTGAGAGCAATTGCAGTTCCCCATTGACGTTTTCGCATTTGCCGGTAAGGATACAGCGTTACTGAGGCGTTCCGCGTGTGTGGTTGGCAATGGGGAAGGCTCGCGGGACCGGAAACGAACCGCCGAAGACCTGCGCGAAGTACCCCTGGTCAAGCTGGCGCAAGCGCCCAAGCAGCCGTTCGAAGCGTCTCAGTCCACCGGCGGCAGCCCCATGCGCTGGACGAGCGATCGGTATCGTGGGTCGGCGTGCAGAAAGTCGAAAGCGGGGTCCGGCCGGATCAGGAACTGCAGCAATGGATCGCGTTCGCTCACGCCCTGCTCCATCAACGCAAGAGTCTTATCCCGCTCTTTGAGCATGCCGTGAAAATGAGCAAGACTGAAAGTAGAAACTCTCATTGACCGCGCTTTCTTTTCCAGGGCGGCTAACTGACAGCGAACCACGGCAGAGTATCCGCCGGCCTCGAATGCACGGCGGACAGCGGTCGCCGTGGTGGGATCTCCTTCCGCTGATAACTCACGGGAGAGCATCTCCGTCGCCTCTTTATCCATACCTTTCCAGTGGTAACTGTAGGCTAAGTCCTCGAGAACGTCGGGGGCTACCGGGTAGTCCTTCAGGCGCATATCGGCATCTTGGATCGCGTCATCGAGACGGCGTGTGCACAAATAAATCTCCGCCATCGCGCCAGGGTGGGCAAAAGGATCGATCGCAGTTGACCTTTTCTGGATCGCAATGGCTTCGTCATACCGGCCCAGCGCGCACAGAATCTTGGCATGCAGGTGATATGGCTCCCAGTCCTCGGGGTCAAGTTCTGTGGCGCGGGTAATTTCCTTGAGTGCCTCGGCGCCATCCCTTCGGTTGAGGAAGGCGGAGGCCGCGAGGTTTGCATGAACCTCGGCAAGGGAGTCGTCGAGGTCGACGGCTTTGCGGGCCGCGGCCTCAGTTTGGGGCAAGGCTTCGCGTGGGTCCATGTAACCGTCGAGAGCGGCCATCGTGTAATACTCGGCGATCCCTGCCCACCCTGGAGCGTAATCGGGCTGAATCTCGACGGCCCGCCGGAAGTATTTCACCGCCTCCTCGTTCCTCCCGACCCACCACAAATAGTGGCCGCGCAGGTAGGCATCGTGGGCCTCGGGGTTGACATAGCGCATCGCGGCGTGCGGAGGTGAGGCGCTATTCAGGCGCACGGCAATGGCCCTTGCGGCCTCATCGGGCAAAGCTGCGACACCGGCGTTTTCCCGGTCGTAGCTGTCAGCCCAAAGGTGGCTGTCGGTATCCGCGCGGATCAACTGCAGCGTCATATGCACGTGGTTGCCTGAGCGGGAGACTGAACCCTCCACGATCCCGTCCACACCGAGCGCCCGGGCAATCTCGGGCAAAGGCTCATGTGCAGCTCTGTACTGCATCACCGAAGTGCGTGAGATGATGCGAAGCGTGGATTCCCGCACCAGCATGGTCGTGAGCTCGTCGGTCATGCCGTCGGCGAAGTACTGCTGACCCGGGTCGCCGGAAAGGTTATCGAGAGGCAGGACCGCGAGGGATCGAGTGGCGCTGCTGGTCCCTTTGCGGTGCGACATGAACCATGCTCCGGCCAGGATGAGAATGGCAGCGCATACGGCGAGGACCGCCCACATCGATGCCATTCCAGGCCGCGGTGCGATCGGCGGAGCGGCAGAGTTTTCGGCGAACACTTCCTGACGCTGTTGCGCTGATCCGACATGGGAGATCTCGATGACCGGAGCGATGAATCGATAGCCGACCCGCGGAATGGTCTCGACGTAGCGCGGCGACTCCGATGAATCGCTGAGAGCCTCGCGAATCTTCTGGACAGACTTATTCAGGCCATGGTCGAAGTCGACAAATACGTCTTCCGGCCAGAGAAGCTTGTGCAGCTCTTCACGCGTAACGATATCTCCGGGCCGTTCGAGGAGTACGCGCAACACCTGCATCGGCTGCCGCGCCAGCCTCACGCGAATCCCGTTTCTGCTGAGGCGGCTGGCCTTCGCGTCGAGCTCAAATACCCCAAACCGAAAAGAACCGGTTGTCTGCGTGACCGTCACCGCTGACCTCCCGGGCTGAGAAGCCGAGTTTATCACGGTTCCCAGAAGGCCGAATCAGGCTTCGGTGCGTGGGGAGAACTTAGCTCAAGTCACTTTAAACAAAGCACCTGCGCGGGTAGGAATAATCCGCCCGGCGGGCATTGCGAAAACGGCTTACGCGCCGGCAGACTCGGGCAGTCCTGATCATCGAGATCAGAACACGGAGGAGAGTGATGATGCAAATTGCAAAGAGCGTCGAGTCATTTCGTTTCCATGTCGAGAGAGCATGGATCTTGAATCGAGCGAAAATTACAGCCTTTGGAGTGATTGCCGCGGCCTCTCTCACGGCTACAGCAACAGGCGCATTCGCCAGCTGCGGCCCTATGTCGGCCGGCAAATCCGCAGGCATCGAGTTGCCGGCGCTGGCGTTCGCCAGTCCCCAGGCGGCAAGCCTCACCGGCGATGGGGACGACGCCGCGCCGATAGTTTCGATCGTCGGACTTTGGCACACCAAGTACGTGGCCGACGGCGCGCTCTTTGCGGAGTCATTCAAGCTATGGCACGGCGACGGCACAGAACTCGACAATATCGACCAGGACCCGGCACTGGGGAGCGTCTGCCTTGGAGTCTGGAAGCCAGTCGGCGTCCGCGGCGTGCGCCTGCATCATGTGGGCTGGATGTTCACCGATGCAGGAAAGCCGGCAGGAAGTTTCACGATCGAGGAGGCTGATACGGAAGCAGAAAACGGACAATCCTACACCGGCACGTTCACCTTCCGCACCTACGACGTGAACGGTAAATTCACCGGCACTGAGGTCACCGGCACGATCGCAGCAACCCGGATCACGGTGAACTGATCGTCCGTGATACATCCCCAGCTTCAAAGGCACGGGCCACGCTCCGGGCACGTGGCCCAAAGGACCTGACGCTCACATGTCTACTGATCTTCATTCAGCAGACCACAGCCCGGTTCTTGCCGGTTCGTCGCCGATGGAGAAGCTTCGATGAGACGGGATTGCCGAACCGGACCCGACTCGGCAAACCTTTGCAAAGGGAGTATCGGCGGTGACTCGGACCCAGCCATCTTGGGCAGTTTAAGGTAAAGCCATGCTGATGCTCCTGCTGAATGCGACTGCAACGCCATTACTGACGAGCGTCGGCGGGCGGCCGCAACCGACGCCCCCAAACCTCAAAACTGAGACACTACCCGGAGTTCTCGACGCATTGCCGGGGCGATCCCACGAGTAGTATGGTGTGCTTGGTATGCAGCGTGCACTGGACTCGCTTCACTTTGGCGGTAATTGGCTCGGGAATCGTCACTACCATGACGGATTGGTTTTTTGCGGGAGACTGGATTCACACGCGCTGGACCTATCCTGAAGTCTGGCGGAAGGGGCCCGAGAGCAGGGCGATCATCGTTTCGAGCGTGTTTCCGTTTTTGACTTGTGCAGCGTTCGTGATCCTTGCACTTTGGCTCGGTGACCATTCATTCGTCTCAGCCCTCAAGCTCGCTTTCCTAGTGTGGATCATTGGGCCGTTCCCGCTCATCCTCACCAATGCGGCATTCATGAAGCTTCATTGGGTATTTGTAGTCCTGTATTCGACGGGATGGCTGATGAAGCTGGTGATCGCGGCCGCTGCCGTGCACTGGCTACTTGCTTAAGTCCTTCGACCGCGTACACCGATGGCGCCTCATCAATAGCGCCCGAGTCGTCGCCAACTCGTCACTATGCCGTCTGTTCGCCTCTCCTATGCTCTCGATACTTCCGAGTTATGCATGGGTCTTCGACCCACCCATGTGAATGAAAATCGGTCGCTTCGGCGGCGACTTTCGATGTAGTCGGCGGTGACTCGACTGAAATCGCGTCTCAGACGCGGCTGGACTACGATTGACCCGTGACATACGAGGTGCAATTCGCGACTTGTTCGTGCGGATATACAATCCAGGGCAACAACTATGAGAAGCCTTGGGCGTGACATTCGCTACGAAGTGCGACAGCTGTTCGGCGCGCGGGCTTTTACCGCAACTGCTGTCTTGACGCTATCTCTTGGGATTGGGTCCGTCACCGCGATCTACTCGGTCGTCGAAGGGGTCTTGCTTCGCCCCCTGCCATTTGCCGATCCGCAAAATCTTGTTGAACTCGGCGACATGGCTGAAGGCGACGAAGAGCCCAGCCTGCCGGCGGGCGAGTCAATTCTCTTGATGCGCAATACGCACACTTTTCAGTCCCTCGGCGCATTTCAATTGCTCAATTACGAACTCTCCGGCCCGATCGAGGCTGCGCAGATCGCTGCCTCGCGCCTCAACGCGACTGTCTTCGCAACGCTCGGAGCGTCGCCCCTTATGGGCCGGGTTTTTACGCCCGAAGAGGACGCGGGGAGCGCGCAAGTGGTGGTGCTCAGCTACGAGACGTGGCGCAGCCGCTTTCATCGCGCGCCGCAAATTCTCGGAACCAGAATTGAACTCGATCGAAAACCCTACGTGGTGATTGGCGTGATGCCGCACGGATTCGAATTCCCACTGGTGCCGGGGCAACTCAACCGGACTGAGGTATGGGTTCCTGCGAGTATCACCAGGGACGAGTTGGAGAACGGGTCCGGAACTTGGAGTTTCGCAATGGTCGGCCGGCTCAAGCCAGGAGTGACTCCGAACCAGGCGCAGCAAGATGCGGCGGCAGTTTCCACGCGCGGAGTTCATCGCAGCTATCGGTGGCAAACGGTTGTCAGGCGACTCGATTCTGCTACCACCGACAAGGCGCGGCCCCTGATCCGCACCATGGTACTGGCGGCAGCTCTAGTTCTCTTCATCGCTTGTTCCAATTTCGCCGCCTTGCTACTCGTGCGCGCGACACTTCGCCAGCAGGAACTTGCCGTCCGGCTTTCACTTGGTGCGCCATGGATCGCCATTCTGCGCCAGAATCTGGCGGGGACTCTTGCCCTGAGCCTTGCGGGCGGTTTACTCGGTTTGGGACTTGCAATGATTTCGCTGCGGTTAGGGATTCCCTTGCTTCCCGAGACTATGCCGCGCCTCGACTCGATCCACATCGATTGGTCAGTGATTGGTTTCGCTATCGTGCTTGCCACCATCACCGGAATCGTATGTGGACTTGTGCCCGCCATCGCGATGCGTCGCGCCAATTTGCATGAAGCCGTGAAAGAGGGCAGGACCACCACCTCACGCGCCGGGCATGCGCGACTTCGCTCGACGCTGGTCGTTGCCGAACTGGGAATCACCCTGGTTCTGGTGGCCGCTGCCGGCCTTCTGCTGCGCAGCTTCGAAAAGTTGATCGCGGTCGACATGGGCTTCCGCATCGATCACGTGCTGACCGCGCAATACCGGCTTCCCCGACAGCAATACTCGACGCAAGCCGCCGTGGACGCCTTCGACGAGGCCTTGTTGACCAACCTTCAGAAATTGCCGGGCACACTGGCCGTTGGAGTCACTATGTTGCTGCCAGGAACCGCGAACCCGGACTATGGTTGGGGCTTTGTGGCTGAGAACTCTGTGCTGCCGGATGGCCAAGGGTTGTCGCATTTGTGGGCCACCGAAGTGCTCGGAGATTATTTTGCTGCGCAGGGCATTCCGGTCATTCGGGGCCGGGTCTTCAGTCCGGCGGATCGTGCCGACTCACCGCTGGCGGTGGTCGTGAACCGGACACTGGCGGAACGGTACTGGCCCGGCCAGGACTCGATCGGCAAACGCATCCATTTCGGCGGCAGGACATCGGTGGTGCCGTGGCTGACGATCGTGGGAGAGATCGGCGACATCAAGCAAGGTACCGCCGATCAAGACACGGAGCCGCAGTGCTATCAACCTGCCAGCCAGTATAAGCGCTCGTTTGCCGGGTACATGCCCGCTGAGACTATGACCGGCGACGGTGGCGTTATCGTACTCCGCAGCGCCCTGCCGCCTGAGCAAATGTCCGACTCGCTACGAAAGGTTGTCCGCTCCCTCGATGCGCAACTTCCTCTTACCCGGATGCAATCCATGGAGCGCGCTGTCGACAATGGCCGAGTACCGCGGCGCTTCACTGCGGCGCTTTTTTCCGCCTTTACAATTATCGCGGTGGTACTCGCAGCACTGGGCGTCTACAGCGTCATTGCTTTCTCTGTCGCTTCGCGGAAGCGGGAGATGGCTATCCGCCTCGCACTGGGGTCGAGCCGATCCGAAGTCATGCGCCTGATTCTCATTTCCGGAGCCAGGCTCGGTTTCGCAGGCTGTAGCCTCGGAGCGGCGGCCGCCCTGTTTGCTACCCGGCTGATGCGATCCTTGCTGTTTCAGGTTGATCCACTTGATCCGCCGGTCTTTTTTCTCGCGGCAGTGTCGGTCTTTGTCCTTGCCCTATTGGCTTCTCTGATTCCGGCACGCCAGGCTTCGTTGAATGAGCCTATGGAGATTCTCCGGATGGAATAATGCGCGACAGACTGTCGCCCCGGCGGGGCGAATTCCTCATTGACCGGGTTGTGGGCGTGCAGTCGCCAACTGGGAAGTTTCGACTGAGCCGAGGTGCCGAACCTGATGGCGCGGCGAACCTTTGGCAAAGGGAAGTATCGGCCGTGATAGGGGAACTACATCAACGGCGCGAGGCCGGAGACCAGGGTAGCGTCGGCTCAATGCAAGATGGATCGAGAGTAAATCTGCTTGTCTCTGTGCGTTTCTCTACACCGTTGTCATAAAGATGCAGCAGGCGTGGCGGGAAGAAGCATCCGCCCCGATCACGGACGAGAAACTGCTTACCCACTGCTACTTGAGTCGGTGCGAGTGACGCTGTTGAGTGGTCAAACAGCTTGCTTGGGTACACAACGGGGATTCCAAGCAGCAGTTGTTGTCCGACTTCGAAGCCCCCGCTAGACGTGCGAGTCACCACAGCTACAATCGGCTGATCGAATTCGGCAATCCCAGACCATGCACCCGGCGAATCGTAGACGTGAAGCACCTTGAAGAAGATGACCGGTGCCGCTGAAGATGGGGGTGAGGATTGGGTATGAGACACGCAGCCGAGAACTGCATTCAGGCAGGTAATGAAGGACAGTCTGATTCCGATCCGCATACAAGTGTCCTTTCATTGTGATTAGACCGGGTTGCGCCCGGATGGTCGGCTTTCCGGAAGTTTCGCCTGCCCGGCCTTTTTCCGGAATCCTGAAATCGGAGACAGGGAGATCGCAGATCGAATTTCCAAGGTGCCGCGCGGTCCCCAGGACAAGCCTAAAAAGTTGCGCTGCGGGCAAACCGTTGATTCGCCACGCGGGCCACAGTGCGCAACTTCCGAGGTAGCGGTGTGCGCGGAATCGGTTGAGGCTACAGGCCGACGGAATGCCGGCCAAGTCTTCCAGTTCCGTGGGCAACGATGCCTGTGTATAGTTATTCCTATTCCCCCAGAGGTCGATAGACAGATGCCGAAACGTATATTCCGCATCGCAGGCGCGGTGTGCTTCGTCGCCGTTTCCATCCTCGCCCGGTCGCAAACGAAATTCGGCGCGGATCTCGCAAGTACCGGGGATGCGGTGTATACCGCGCACTGCGCCACGTGCCACGACCACGAGGGCTCGCGCATCCCTTCACGCTCCGTTCTTCAGCAGCGGACCGGCGCATACATTCTTCGGGTCCTGAACACAGGGATCATGAAGCAACAGGCCGCGGAGCTATCCCCCCAAGAGCGGAGTGCGGTTGCGCTGCTGCTGGGGCGCAAAACTGCCGAGTCGATCGATCCGTTGAAGATCACGAATCCTTGCACCGGCAGCACGTCTATCGCAGGCTCGCAAACGCCATCCTGGACAAGCTGGGGCGGCGGGCTGGAGAACCTGCGTTTTCAGTCTGCTCGCGCGGCGGGACTAACGCCCGGGACGGTTTCGCGCCTACGATTGAAATGGGCGTTCGGCGTGCCTGACCTTACCGCCATGCGAGTGCAACCGGTGGTCGACGGCGGGCATGTCGTTTTCGGCGGAGGAACGATGCTGTATTCGGTCGACGCCGCAACGGGGTGTACCCATTGGTCTACCGAGCTTCCGTCCGATCTGCGAAGCGGTCTTTCGATTGGCGCGCCCGCTGCCCGGAAGCTCGTCTTCTTTGGTGACAGCAGTGCCAACGTTCACGCCGTGGATGCAGCCACTGGAGCGCCGGTGTGGCTGAAACACGTTGACAATCATCCCTCGGCTGTGATCACAGGGACTCCGCAGTACTTCAACGGCAGGCTCTACGTGACGGTTTCTTCGGTCGAAGAAGGAACAGCCACTGCCCCTGGCTATGTCTGTTGCACTTTTCGTGGCAGCGTC
>JASHQQ010000013.1 GCA_030039035.1 Acidobacteriaceae bacterium
ATCTCCTGCAGCTCGGCCACGGAGAGCTCTTCGCCCCGCAGCAGCAGCAGGATGCGCAGCCGGTTGGGGTCGGCCACCACGCGCAGGATTTTTACGATCGACGCCATTGACACGCCGGTGGAAATCTGGTACACATCATCATATCACGATTTGACGATACGAAGGAGAATCCCCCACATGGCAGCATCCACCCTCGAAATCGCAACCGCCGAATACAAAGTCGCCGATCTCTCCCTGGCCGATTGGGGCCGCAAGGAGATCGCGATCGCCGAGCAGGAGATGCCGGGCCTGATGGCGATCCGGCACAAGTACGCGCCGCAGAAGCCGCTGGCCGGCGTGCGCGTGACCGGCTCGCTGCACATGACGATCCAGACGGCGGTGCTCATCGAGACGCTGAAGAGCCTTGGCGCCGAAGTGCGCTGGGCAAGCTGCAATATCTTTTCTACACAAGATCACGCCGCCGCCGCCATCGCCGCATCCGGGGTCCCCGTCTTCGCTTGGAAGGGCGAATCGCTGGAGGACTATTGGTGGTGCACTTACCAGGCACTCAGCCACAAGGACGGCAAAGGACCGCAACTGGTCGTGGATGACGGCGGCGACGTGACGTTGCTCATCCACAAAGGCCACGAATTCGAGGAAGGCGATCCGTGGGTCCATTCGCCGTCTTCCAACCGCGAAGAGCAGGTGATCAAGGATTTATTGAAAAAGGTTTACGCCGACGACAAGCAGCACTGGCACAAGATCGCGAAAGAGTGGCGCGGCGTTTCGGAAGAAACGACGACCGGCGTGCATCGGCTTTACAAGATGAAGGAGCAGGGCAAGCTGCTCGTTCCCGCGATCAACGTCAACGACTCGGTGACGAAATCGAAATTCGATAACCTGTACGGTTGCCGCGAGTCGCTGGCCGACGGCATCAAGCGCGCCACCGACGTAATGGTGGCCGGCAAAGTGGCCGTGATCTGCGGTTACGGCGACGTTGGCAAGGGCTCGTCGCATTCGCTGCGCGGCATGGGCGCGCGCGTGATCGTCACCGAAATCGACCCCATCAACGCGCTGCAGGCGGCAATGGAGGGCTTCGAAGTCACCACGATTGAAGAGACGCTCGGCCGCGGCGACATTTATGTCACCTGCACCGGCAACGTCGACATCATTACCCTCGAGCACATGCAGAAGATGAAGGACCAGGCCATCGTCTGCAACATCGGCCACTTCGACAACGAGATCCAGATGGACCGGCTGAATTCCGCGCCGGGCGTGGAGAAACTCAACATCAAGCCGCAAGTGGACAAGTACACGTTCCCGGCCAGTACGGGTAAGGCTGGCCACAGCATCTTCATCCTGGCCGAAGGGCGGCTTGTCAATCTCGGCTGCGCCACCGGCCATCCCAGCTTCGTGATGTCCAACAGCTTCGCCAACCAGACGCTGGCGCAGATCGATCTCTGGCGCAACCGCGACGCCTACAAGGTCGACGTCTACACGCTGCCCAAGAAACTCGACGAGGAAGTTGCGCGGCTGCATCTGGAAAAGATCGGCGTGAAACTCACCACTCTTTCGCCGCGGCAGGCCGAGTATCTCGGCGTGCCGGTCGAAGGGCCGTACAAGGCGGAGATTTACCGGTACTGAGCGCGGAAAGATCAGACCACTGACCACTGTCCACTGAGGACGCATGCACTCACCCAGCTTTTCCTTCGAGTTGTTCCCGCCGCGAACGCCGGAGAGCGCGGCCAAGCTTCCGGCGACGCTCGCGCAGTTGGCCTCGGTGCGTCCCGACTATTTCTCCGTTACCCACGGCGCCTGCGGCTCTGACCAGAACGGCACCTACGACACCCTGCTCGCCGTGGTCGAACATACCGGCATCGAGGCGGCGCCGCATCTGACGTGTGTCGGGTCGACGCGCGCCAACATCGCCGGGCATCTCGATCGCTATCGCGAAGCCGGCGTCAACCGCATCGTCGCGCTGCGCGGCGATCTGCCGGCGACGGCGATGAGCTCCGCCGCGCCGGGTGAATTCCACTACGCCAACGAGCTGGTCAGCTTCATCCGCGAGACGCACGGCGACTGGTTCACCATCGAGGTCGCCGCGTACCCCGAGATGCATCCGCAGGCGCCCAACCCCTCCGCGGACTTCGACAACTTCCGCCGCAAGGTCGACGCCGGAGCCGACGGCGCCATCACGCAGCTCTTCTACAACGCCGACTGCTATTTCGATTTCCTCGATCGCTGTTCCTCCGCCGGCATCGATATTCCCATCGTCCCCGGCATCATGCCCATCACCGGCTACGCCAACACCCTGCGCTTCTGCACCAGTTGCGGCGCCGACCTGCCGCGCTGGATCCGCCTGCGTCTGGAAGAGCTGCAGTACGACAAGGCGGCGCTGATCGACTTCGGCCTCGGCGTGGTCACGCGTCTCTGCGAGACGCTGCTGCGCGGCGGCGCTCCCGGCCTGCATTTCTACACCATCAATCAGGCCGAGACCTCGCTGCGCCTGTGGAGCAACCTGGCGCTCTCCGTGCCCGCGTGAGCGAGACAGCCGTGTCCATCACGTGACATCGCAGCTTGCCTCCACTGCGGGATTCCCGATCGTGTTAGAGTTGTGTTGTGGGGTCCAGCGTAAAGCCCAAACGGAAATTCACCGTCCTGATTGAGCAGGATGAAGAGGGCTATCTGGTAGCCACCGTTCCCGCCCTCCGTGGATGTCATACGCAAGCCAGAAGCCTGGATGCATTGATGAAGCGCGTACGCGAGGTCATTGCGTTGTGCCTTGAAGAGACGGACAACCAGGCCGGATCGCTTGAATTGGTCGGAATTCAGCAAGTTTCTGTATGACCCGTCTTCCGCGCGTGAAGGGCCGGGAGGTTGTCCGGGCCCTGGAAAATGCCGGCTTCGTCGCCGAGCGGACCCGCGGCAGTCACGTATTCCTGAAGCATCCGGATGGCAGGGCCACAGCCGTTCCCATCCATTCCGGTGAAACGATCGGACCAGGTCTCTTGCGAGCGATCCTGCGAGACGTTGAGTTGCCCGTCGACGGACTGGTCAAGCTGCTGTAGGGCGACAATCAGGATCGGGCCGGATGCGCAACGGGAATCATGCGCGAGTCTTCTCCAGCGGCAGAAGCCAGGATGGCTATCGCAATTCCTGAGTCGCTGTATCCCGAAGCCGCCGAACTCACGTCGTCGCGCCCCCAAGGGAGCGGCGACCATGCACGGAATTCGAAAGGCCACACCAAATCAGGAATTGCCGTAAGTTTCCGGGGGCGACTACGGCGTCGGCAGCCCAACGGGCGCAGTTCCCAGCACCACCAGATCGACACGGCGATTCATCCTGCGGCCCTCGGGCGTGGAATCGTCGGCGATCGGCCGATACTCGCCGTAGCCGGCGACAGAGACTTTTTTCGGATCGAATCCTGCCTGATCGACGAGAAGCGATACCACGGTCATGGCGCGCGCCGTCGACAGTTCCCAGTTCGAGCGGAACTGCGCATTATGGATCGGCTGGTTGTCGGAGTGGCCTTCCACGCGCAGCTCCAGCCCGCGCGCCGAAAGAATCCTTGCGATTCTTTCGATCTTCTCCGCGGCGCCGGGGAGCAATTCCGCGTGCCCGCTGTTGAAGAATCCCAGCTCCTTGAGGCTGATCACGAATCCTTCCGGAGTGATGCTCAGCTCCATTTCATGGTTCTTCAACTCGCTGCCCATCGCCGATTGGAGCTGGTGCTCGAGTTCGAGGACTTGTTGGGCCGAGGGCCCGGGCGGAAGCCCCTTCTGACTGGCGTTCGGCGTTGGGGCGAAGGGTTCCTCGGTGGGCGCTCCCGAGTAGGCGATGGCGTACTTGTCGTGCCCCCCGGGCAGAACGCCCAGCGATTGAAAACCCTGATGAATTGCATTCGAAACGCGAATGACCGAATGCTTGTCCCGGTACGCGGAGGCAAACAGCACCACGAAGAAGGCAAACAGCAGCGTGACGAAATCGGAGTAGGAAACCAGCCAGCGATCGTGGTTTTCCGCGGATTCCCGATCTCTGCGCCGTCTCATCTCGATTTACCGGCCGAGGCCTTTTGTTGTCTTGCCGCGGGTTTTGCCGGCACCACCTTGGGCGCGCCGACCTTGGCCAGGCCCGGCTTGGTTCCGGCGCCGGGGAGATAGCTGAACAACTGCAGTTCCAGCGCGCGCGGGTTCATGCCCATCATGATGGAAAGAACCGCCTCGAGCGTCATCTCCTGAACCACCTGGCGCTCGCGCATGCGGAGCTTCAGCTTGCCGGCCCAGGGCAGAAAGAGCAGATTGGCCGCGCCCACACCGTAGATCGTGGCGACGAAAGCGACGGCGATACCCTTGCCGACTTCGTTGATGTCCTGCAGGTGCTGCATCACCTGAATGAGCCCCAGCACCGCGCCAAGAATACCGATGGTGGGAGAAAAGCCGGCCGCCGCTTCAAAGACCCTGGGAACGCGCTCGTCCTTTTCTGCCCGGTAATCGAGCTGCAACTCCATCATCCGGCGCAAATCCTCCACGCTGGCGCCGTCGATGGCCAGCATCAGGCTCTCTTTCAGAAAAGGATCCTGGATCTTGCCCAGTTCCGTATCCAGCGACAGAAGACCTTCCTTGCGCGCCTTGTAGGCGTAGCGGAGCAGGTTCTGGATCAGCGCATCCGGCTCCGGCTCCGACCCGGAGAAAACATTCCCGAGCTGGACGAAGGCGCGCACGACGACGGAAAGCGGAAACTGGACCATCACCGCGCCCAGTGTGCCGCCGAAGACGATCAGCGCCGCCGTCGGCTGCAGCACCTGGCTGAGTTTGCCGCCCTCGATCAGCAGGCCCGCGGCAATTCCGGCCAGTGCAACAAATGTTCCGGCGAGAGTGCTTTTATCGATGCGAATTCGGAATTTCATCTTTGGGTCGTTCCCGAGAGTGTTGCAGCAGCTTCGAACAAATGGCGAGGTCCCTTCCGCGCGGTGCCGGTTTCCGCTCGCGTTGCGGCGGCGAACCGAAACGCTTCTATCGGCATCTGAAGCCGCGATTTCCAGTGGGCCGGTGCTCCAACCCGGTGGCGATCCCGCCGGCCCGATCGCCCGGCAAATCCGCGCCTGGAAACGCTCTTTGCGCGAAGAAAAAACCTTCCGCGCTGGCACGTTCGAAGCATGCCCATGTACACCGTTTGGGGGATCGGTCTTCCTCACCCCGGTCTGGAAACCCGCGGATGAATGGCCGATGAGAGGCCATGCACCCTCAGGGTACCGGCAACCCAGCACGTCCCGATGCGGATTCGCGGCGGGATTCCGGCAATTCGCCCCATTTGTGGAGTGAGGGCGGAGGTGCGCCGGCAGAGGCGCCGCCGAGGGGGCCGTTTGTGGAGCGCCGGCGCCATCGTGGAGCCGCGCAGACGCGGCACGAGGCGCTCGAACCTGTCCATCGGCTCCTCGCCGAATACGAAGAAGCGAATCGTTTTCTTGCCGAGGCGGAAGAGTGCTATCGCGGCCTCTTTGAAAACGCTCTCATCGGCATCTTTCGCCTCAATGCAGACGGCGAGCCTTTGATCGTCAACCCCTCCATGGCAAGAATCTGCGGATTTGAAACCCCCGGGGAAATGCTCGGCGCAGTCTTCAATTTTGGCGAGATGATCTTTGTCGACTCCAGCCAATGGAGCGATTTCGTGCGGTCGCTCCAGGCGGGAAATGTCCTTTCCGGGTTTGAGGCCGAAATCTGCGACCGCCGCGGAACGAGGAAGTGGGTGGAGCTGAACGTGCAGCCGGTCCTGGACGGCGGCGGGATTCTGTATCACGAAGGCTCCGCCGAGGACATCACGGAGCGCAAGCGGAACGAGGATCGCATCCGCCTGCTGGCCTACTACGATCCCGTCACGGGACTTCCCAAAAGGGCCATGTTCGAAGAGCGCCTCTCCGAGGCGCTCTCTGTGGCGAGCTGGAAAAGCCAGCGCGTTGCGCTGCTTTTGCTCGAGCTCGAACGCTTCAAGATGCTGAACGATTCGCTGGGGAAGGAATTCGGCGACGGCCTTTTGAAGGAAGTCGCCGAGCGAATCCGGATCGCGGTCGGCGAGGAAACCACCGTGGTGCGGCTGGGCGGAGCCGAATTCGCCGTCATCCTGCAGGATGCGAAGGCCGCCCGCGAGGTCGAACAGTTCGCCGCGGAGGTGGTAGCCGCCGTGGCCGGCAAGTTCTCCTTGCTCGGTCATTCGCTCAACATCTCCTGCACCATGGGAATCAGCATCTTTCCCGTCCACGGCCGGGACGGCCAGATGCTGCTCGAACGCGCCGATGTCGCCATGGTCTCGGCGCGGGAGTCGGGAACCAACGCGTTCCAGCTCTTCACCGAAGAGATGAACCATCGCATTCGCGAGCGGCTGCGCCTGGAAAACGATCTGCGCCTGGCCCTCGACCGGGGCGAGCTGTACCTGGTCTACCAGCCGCAGGTCGACATCCGTACCGGCGATGTCTCCGGGCTGGAAGCTCTCCTGCGCTGGCGGCATCCGGCGATGGGCATTGTGCCGCCCGGCGAATTCATCGGCATCGCGGAGAGCAGCGGTCTCATCGTGCCCATCGGCGAGTGGGTCCTGCGCACCGCCTGTACCCAGGCCAAAAAATGGCAGGACACCGGTCTTCGTCCCGTTCCCATCGCGGTCAACGTTTCGGCCATCCAGTTCCGCCAGCAGGGTTTCTGCGAACTGGTCCGCTGCATCCTTGAAGAGACAGGTCTGGATCCGAAGTATCTCGAACTCGAGCTGACCGAAGGCCTGTTGCTGACCAACCTGGATGTGATGCTGATGCTCGTCAAGGAGCTGCGCGTCATGGGCGTCAAGCTCACGATCGACGACTTCGGCACCGGATATTCGAGCCTCGGCTATCTGCGCCAGTTCAAGGTCAACCGGCTCAAGATCGACCGCTCCTTCGTCAACGATGTCTCGGTAAACGCCGACGATGCCGCCATCACCACGGCCATTATCAACATGGCCAGAGCGCTCAACCTCGAGGTTCTGGCCGAAGGGGTTGAAAACGCCGAGCAACTGGACTTTTTGCGCGCGCAGAATTGCTACGAAATCCAGGGCTACTACTTCAGCAAACCTGTGGCGGTCGAGCAGATCGCCGCGCAGTTGCAGGGAAAATTCCTTCAATAGGTCGACCGCGCCTTTGTGTCCGCATCGATCGGGGTACCCCATCCTTGCGGCGGTCGCCGCGGCGACTTTTTGCCGCAACGGCGGGAGCAGCACACTCCCGCGTTCAAAGACCTCCTGCCGGCGGAGTTATCCACTGAAAATACGGCCCCGGAATGCCGATAGCGGGTTGACAAACCCGGATTGAAGAAGACACGCGGCCCCTGAGCGGCCGGATTCACAAGTTTGCAGTCTCTCCGCGGAGGAGCCTCGGTTCATGTTTTCCATCATCGGCATTCTCGTGGTCTTCGGCGCCGTGATCGGCGGCTTCCTGATGGAGAAGGGCCCGATCCTCGTACTGGTGCAGCCGTCGGAGTTTGTCATCATCGCCGGCGCGGCGGTGGGTACGCTGCTGGCCGCCAACCCGCTGAACGTGCTGAAAAAGATCGTCGCCAGCCTGATGCTCGTGCTCAAGGGTTCGAAGTATTCCCGGCAGCGCTATATCGACACGCTCAGGATGATGTTCCTGGTCTTCAACAAGGCCCGGAAAGGCGGCCTGGTGGGCATCGAGTCCGACGTCGAGGAGCCCGAAAAAAGCACTGTTTTCTCGAAGTATCCCGACTTTCTGGGCAATCACCACGCCCGCGATTTTGTTTGCGATACCCTGCGCATGGCCATCACCGGCGGCGCCACTCCGTTTGACGTCGACCAGATGATGGAACTGGACATGGACGTCCACCACACCGGCGCCAGCCAGCCGGTCTCGGCGCTGATGACGGTCGCCGACTCGCTGCCGGGGCTCGGAATCGTCGCCGCGGTTCTGGGAGTGGTGGTTACCATGAGCGCGCTCGGAGGCCCTCCCGAGGAAATCGGCCACAAGGTCGCAGCGGCGCTGGTGGGAACATTTCTGGGCATCCTGCTCTGCTATGGAATGGTCGGACCACTGGCCGCGAACCTGACCAAGCTGGTCGAAGACGAGCACGCCTTCTATCACGTGCTGCGCGTGGTCATGCTCTCCTTCCTCAAGGGCATGTCGCCGACCCTCGCCATCGAGGTGGGCCGCCGCGCGGTTCCGGAACACGTGCGGCCCTCGTTCAAGGAAGTCGAGCAGGCCTGTCGTCAGAAGGATGGGGCCGCCGCCGAGCCGGCAGCCGCGGCGTAGGAGATCGGGAAGGAATCGAAAGCGTGGAAACCGCGCCAGTCATCATTGTCAGGAAGAAAAAAGGCCACGGCGGTCATCACGGCGGCGCGTGGAAAGTCGCCTACGCCGATTTCGTGACCGCCATGATGGCGCTGTTCATCGTTCTGTGGCTGCTGAACGCCAGCAAGCAGGTGCAGGAAGCGGTCGGAGGATACTTCAAGGATCCGCGCGGAACCGCCAAGCGCGTGGGCAGCAACAAGAACGGAAGCGATGTCTACGTTGCGCTGAAGAAAGAGGACATGAGCAAGCTCAAGGAAGAGCTGCTGCGGTCCATCCATCATCTCGACCCGCTGGACAAGCTCAAGAATCAGATCGAGATCACGGTGACCGCCGAGGGGCTGCGCATCGAGCTGATGGAGTCGTCCAAGGGGACATTCTTCGAGCTGGGCAGCACCGAACCCACCCAGGCGCTCAGGGACCTGCTGAAAGTGCTCGCCCAGGAGCTCGGCAAGCTGCCCAACAAGATTTCCATTGAAGGGCATACCGACTCGATGTTGTACTCGGCTCGCCGCAAATACGACAATTGGGACCTGTCGACGAACCGCGCCAACGAAGCGAGGCGCCTGATGGTGGCCGAGGGCGTTCGCGAGGAGCAGATTTCGCAGGTTCGCGGCTTTGCCGATCGCCAGCCCCGCCTGCCCCAGCATCCCGACGATCCTTCCAATCGGCGCGTCAGCCTGATCGTGCAATACCAGGTGGTCGACGGCTCCGAAGTCGCCCTTCCCGGTTCCGTCACCAGCCAGAACGCCGACCCTCCAGGTGGTCAGCACGGAACGGCTGGCGCGCCGGCATCGGGCCCGGCTGGCCGGTAGGGGAAACCCGGAATGAGTTGTCGCCCTGAAAGGGCGCGGCTTCAGCCGCGCCGGAAAAAATGCAAAATGAATGAGGGCTTCAGCCCCTGTGGAGCGGTCTCCGGCATAATCGGATGCTCTTTGGGTTGGGAGCGACCGGCCTTCGTCGCCGGGGTGGCAAGAAGCGGCGACCCTGGGCATGGCAAGAGAGGGCACACTGCTTCCTAAGACGGTCCGGGACCTGCCAGAAGCGCCACCAGGCGCTCTACCGCGCTGCGATCCTTGTCGGAATCGAAAAGAAACTTCAGCCCCTTGGTCTCCGGTCCCGTATGCGTTACGCACACGCGCAACTCCAGCGACAGATCCTTGTAGATGAGAGAGACGGTGCCGCAGGTCTCCGCCGCAACCGGATGTTGCAGCTCGATGCTCATGCCTTCCTTGCCGATCTCCCGGCAGCGGCCCGGGAGGCTTGCATCCTGCAGCCGGAAGACGACAGGAAGGTCGACAAGGTATCGCGGCGTTCGATATTCGAATTTCTGCATGATCGTTCAGGACCAGAGTATATTCTGACATCTTCTTCATTCTTCGACGCGAACCTGCCGCGGCGATCCGGGACTCCGCATCCGGATGACACTTTCTATGTATTGAAAAAAAAGGTTGGCTGACGAAAGATTTCATTCAGGTTACCAAAGTTCTCAGTGATCATACGACTGGCCCGCGAATGGGTACTTTCGTCCGTTTGGACTTTGACTAATTCAAATCTTCGAAATACAGAGAGCTGATATGCCTGTAGCCGTTTTCCCGCAGACCAATGCGTCCGAAGCAACTGCGGTTCCCGAGGCCGCGGAACGAAAAAGAGCAAGCGATAACAGAAGGAATGCAGGCGAAGGCGTGGGAGCAGCGAGCCGGCGGGTCTTGATCGTCGACAGTGACGCTCCCCTGGCCGGGTTTCTTGCAGGAGAGCTCGCGGCACAGCAATTCACCGTGGATATCGTGCCGGACGGGGAAGCGGCGCTTGCCGCGCTGACCGGCAAAAACCCGTATCACCTGATGATTCTCGATCTGAACCTGCCCAAGCTCGACGGTCTGGCGTTGATCGAGCGCGTCCGGCCCTCGCACCCGCGTCTTCCGATGATGGTGCTCACCGCCCGCGGCAGCGTCGAGGACAAGGTGGCCGCCTTCCACACCGGCGCCGACGATTGCCTGAGCAAGCCCTTTTCGCTTCTCGAGCTCATCGCGAGGGTCCATGCCCTGATGCGCCGCAACTCCGGCGCCGTTGCCAACTGCTCCAGGGTGGGCGACCTGACGCTCAACCGCGAAGAGCGGCGCGTGGAGCGGAATGGCCGCAGGATCGAGCTGACGCCGAGGGAATTCGCCATTCTCGATGTCATGATGCGCAATGCCGGGCGTCCGGTCTCGCGCGCAACCCTGCTCAACGAGGTGTGGAACATGTCCGGTGAGCCTTCCACCAACATCGTCGACGTGTACATGAAATATGTCCGCGACAAGGTCGATGCTCCCGGTGAGCCGCGCCTCACCCATACCATTCGTGGATTCGGCTATGAGCTGCGCGAGGCGTAGCCAACCGGCCGCAATCCTTCACTTCGCGATCGGGCCCGCGGGCCAGACCGCGCCACTCCATCGCGAATTCGCCGGTCGCATGGCGTTTGTGCGCAAGCGGCCCCAACACAGAAAGATTGTGCGCGGTGCAGGTCGCACGATCGCAATGGCCTGAGTCTCACTCCGGGCCTTCGGCATTCAGCAGTCGGTTTCATCGGTGGTTTACAGGAGAAGCATGGCTTCGCCCGTCCTTCAATCGGAACGCTTCGAAGACCGACTTCCGTTTACGGTTCTCGTCGTCAGCCCCAACGCGCAGTTGCGCCAGGAGCTTCGCGAGAAACTGGCACCCGAGCGCTGGAACGTCCTGCAGGCGGGGAGCGGCGCGGGCGCGCTGGACATGCTGCGCAAAAACGAAGCCGACGAAGGCGTGCTGCTGCTTGACCCCATGCTGCCGGATCTGGAGCCGAACGGATTTCGCGCCCTTGTCCAGAACCGTTTTCCCAACACCCAGGTGCTGATGCTGAATTCGCAGACCGGCCAGCTCCTCATCGGCAGCTCGTCGCCCACTTCGGTTTCGGCGAGGCTGTTCGAGGCGATCAACAGCGGAGGAGCGGTGCGCAGCGCGGCTTTTGCGCCGCCGGCGCCGGAAACCGCGCGCGTTGCGCCCGAGCGCCATGCGATCAAGGTGCGCGGCATGATCGGCAGCTCCGAGCCGATGCAGCGCACCTGGGCCGTGACGCGCATGGTCGCGGTTCGCAACACCACCGTCCTGGTTACCGGCGAAAGCGGCACGGGAAAGGATCTGCTCGCCCAGGAGGTTCACCTCATCAGCGCGCGCCGCAACCAGCCGTTTGTCGTTGTCAACTGCTCGGCAATCCCCGAGACGCTGCTCGAAGCCGAACTGTTCGGCTACGCCAAGGGATCGTTCACGGGAGCCATGCAGTCGCGCATCGGCCGCATTCACGCCGCGCGCGGCGGCACGCTCTTTCTCGACGAGATCGGCGACATGCCGCTGTCGCTGCAAAGCAAGATCCTGCGCTTCCTCGAACAGGGCGAGGTGCAGCGCCTGGGCGGCAACGACAATCTGAAGGTCGACGTCCGCGTCGTCGCCGCGACCAACGCCGACCTGAAGAAGATGGTCTCCAACCAGCAGTTTCGCGAAGATCTCTACTATCGCCTCGCCGTCTTTCCCATCCATCTGCCGCCGCTGCGCGAGCGCATGGACGATCTCGGGGAACTCGCTCTTTTCTTCGTGGCCAAATTCTCTCCCGGCGCCTCCATCGGCCGCGACGCGCTCCATATTCTGGCGCAGCACGGCTGGCCGGGAAACATTCGCGAGCTGCGCAATGTCATTGAGCGGGCGGCTATTCTCGTCGGCGAAGGCCGCGAAATCAAGGCCGAACATATCCTCCTTTAGTTGTACGTCCCGAATCGGCAGCCCGTCTCAATTTGGAACCAGCCGTGCAGTTCAGATAGGCAAATGCTGCCCAGTTCTCATCCGATTCCAATTGACCCGGCGGGGGTCGTTTCGCTGAACAACCCCCGCCTGCTGGCGGATGCCTTTTCGGAGTTCATCTCCGCCTCGGCGCTGCTCGAAGCGTCGTACCGCGAGCTGCAGCGGAAGGTGGCGCACCTGGGCGGCGAACTCGCCGAGCGGAATGCAGCGCTCACGCGCAGCCTGGCGGAAAACGATCGCATGCGTGCCGCGCTGCAGCAGATGATCGACTCCATGCCCTGCGGAGTGCTGGTGCTCGACGCCGCCGAATCGATCGTCATGATCAATCCCGAGGGCCGGCTGCTGCTGGGGCTCGATTCCACGCGCGTGAAATCGCTGCGTCAGCTCTCCCAGGCCAGCCGCATCGACTTCGAGGCGCTGGCCGCGCGAAACGCGGACGATCGCGACGCCGAGTTGACGATCTCATCCGGATCGGACCAGCGCTGGCTGGCGATCGGTCGTCGCGAACTCGGTTGCGGAGCCTCCAGGCCCGAATCCGGTTCCTGTTCCGAGCCCCGTTCGCATTCGCATTCGACGATCGCCCCGCTGCGCAGCATCTGGATTCTGCGCGACATTACCGCCGGCAAGCAGGCCGAGCAGGAGCGCGAAGCCGCGCGCCGCGCCACCACGCTGGCCGAGATCTCGACCATCCTCGCGCACGAAATTAGAAATCCATTAGCCAGTCTCGAGCTCTTCGCCGGGCTGATCGCCGAAGACCGGAACCACGCGTCGCAATGGATTGACCACCTGCGCGCCGGAATCCGTACGCTCTCCGGAACCGTGAACAACGTTCTCAGCATGAACGGTGAGCCCGGTCCACGGCTCGCTCCGCTGGACCTCGCGGCCTGCGTAAAATCCGGCGTCGAATTCGTGCAACCCGTCGCCGGTCAGGCGAACGTGACGCTTGCGCTTTTGCCGCCGAAGACGCGGCTCTCTGTGCGGGGCAACGAGGACGGAATTCGCCAGATCCTGCTGAACCTGATCTGCAACGCCATTCGGCATACTCCGGCCGGCGGCTGCGTCGAGGTATCGATGCGGAGAGCGAAGCGGAGCGATCGGTCTCTTGCCACCGTCGCCGTGCGCGACACCGGCTGCGGGATCGCGCCCGGGCACATCGATCGTCTGTTCGAAGCCGGATTCAGCGGCAGCGGCGAGACGCCCGGCCTCGGCCTCGCCGTTTGCAGGCGGCTGATGACGCAGCATGGCGGCACGATCCGCGTCACAAGCCGTCCCAACGAAGGGAGCATGTTTCAACTGGAGTTTCCAGCGATATGACCGGGTCTTTCGAATCGTCGGTGATGGTGGTGGATGACGAGCCGGGCATCCGCACGGCCTTGCGCGCCAATTTCCTTCGCCACGGATGGCGCGTCGAGACCGCTTCCGGTGTGCGCGAGGCCATTCGCAACCTGGAAGCGCGGGAGTTCGATCTGATCGTGACCGACATGCGCATGCCCGACGGCAGCGGCATGGAGGTGATGCGCGCCGCGCGGCGCTCGAACGCCGCGACCGCCGTCATTCTCCTCACCGCCTTCGGTTCGGTTCCCGACGCCGTGAGCGCCATGCGCGATGGAGCGCTCGATTACGTTACCAAGCCGATCCCGTTTGACCGCTTGCAGTCGGCTGCCGCGCAGGTGATGCAGCGCGCGCGCCAGGCCGGGCCCATCGAAACCGGACCGGCCTGTGCAGGCGAGCAGGCAGGCGCCATCGTCGGCCAGTCGCCGCTGTTGCTGCAGGCGCTGCAGCGCGCCCGCGCAGCCGCCGGCACTGGCGCCGACGTGCTGATCGAGGCAGAGAGCGGAACCGGCAAGGAGCTGCTGGCCCGGTTCATTCACGATTCGGGCGACCGCGCCGGCAAGCCGTTCGTGGCCGTCAACTGCGCCGCCGTTCCCGAAACGCTGCTCGAAAGCGAACTCTTCGGCCACGGCCGCGGCGCATTCACCGGCGCGGTGGCCAGTCGTCCCGGCAAATTCGAGCTGGCCGACGGCGGAACCCTGCTGCTCGACGAGATCGGCGAAATGCCGCTCAATTTGCAGCCGAAACTGCTGCGCGCCCTGCAGGAGCGGGAATTCGAGCGGCTGGGCGAAGGCCATCCGGTTCGCGTGGATATTCGCGTGGTGGCAACCACCAATGTCTCGCTCGCGGGGATGGTCGAGCGCGGCCTGTTCCGCGCCGATCTTTATTACCGCCTGAATGTGATCCCGCTTTCTCTTCCGCCGCTGCGCGAGCGCCACGACGACATTCCGGTTCTCGCGCGCCACTTCGCCGGGCTGTTTGCCGCGCAGAGGCGCGCGCAGGCGCCCCGGCTGCGGCCGGATTTTCTCGATCGCCTGCAGTCGCACTCCTGGCCGGGCAACGTGCGCGAGCTCGCCAACTTCATGCGGCGCGTCCTTGCGCTCAACGATACGCAGGAAATCGACGCGCGCTGCTTCGACGCCGAATTCCACCCCGGCGCAGGCATTCGCCGTCCTGTTTCCGCGCCTGCGCTTCCGTCCGCGCCGGTTGCGCTCGCCGCGCCGGCCGGCACGCCCATCCGCGAGATGGAACGAAAGCATCTCGAGAACACGCTCGCGCTCACCGGCGGCAATCGCACCCACGCCGCCGAAATGCTGGGCATCAGCCTGCGCACGCTGCGCAACAGGATTCGCGAGTACGGCCTTCCGCCGAGGAGGTTTGCATAAATGGGGACGTTTTCAGGTTTGCCGCCCCTCGAGGGATTTCTGAAGGTCACTTCGGAACGCCAGCAGATGATCGCCACCAACATGGCGAACGTGGACACGCCGGGCTATCGCACGCGCGACGTCGATTTTCAAAGCGCGATGCGGCAGGCCATGGACGAGGGCGAGGGGCCGCAGCTCCAGCCGGCGAGCCTCGAGGTTGCCGGCCTGCCGGAGCGGCCCGACGGCAACAACGTGAATATCGATCGCGAGAGCATGATGCTCTCCGAAACGCAGCTCCAGTACCAGTTGGGCGTGCAGCTCGTGAAGTCGCAGTTCCACACGCTCTATTCCGCAATGAAGGATTAGGTCTCTGACCGCTTGAACTTTGAACCATGCCGGGTGCGCCAGGTCCCGGTTCCGGGACCTGGGAAACCGGGAACCGGAATGCAAGGCATGGGTTCACAGGGTCACAGACCTGGAAGGGGAACTGAACCATGGGCATCTTCGACATGATGAGCATCAGCGCGTCGGCTTTGTCGGCAGAGCGGCAGCGCGCCGAGGTGATATCGACCAATCTTGCCAACGCGGAGACGACGAATACCGATTCGGGCGGACCCTTCGTTCGCAAGGAGGTTGTATTCGGGGAAACCGGTGCTTCTCCGTTCCAGACGGTTTTCAATCGCGCCGGAGGGTTCGGCGCCGCGCCGGCAGGCGCCGTCGAAATCACCGGCGTGGTCGACGACAACACTCCGCCCGTGATGCGCTATGAGCCCGGAAATCCCGATGCCGACAAGAACGGCTTTGTCGCCTATCCGGCCATCAACCCGATTTCGGAGATGGCGGACCTGATGAGCGCCACGCGCTCGTACCAGTTGAACGCTTCGGCGGTGAATGCGGCCAAGCAGATGATCGAGCAATCGATCGACATTCTCAAAAGCTCATAGCAAGGAGACGGACGATGAGCAGCGTAACCTTTGGCGCCATTCCGAATTACGTGCCCGGCACGCCCGCGCCGGATACAGGAGCCGACGCAGGCGGCGCGAGTTTCAGCGATGTGCTGAAGAATGCCGTGAACACGGTCGATTCGCTCAATGACAACGCCGCCGCGCAGGTGAACAGCCTGCTGCAGGGCGGCGGCGCCGACATCAATTCGGTGATGATCGCCGTCGAGAAGGCCGACGTTTCCTTCCAGCTCATGATGCAGGTTCGCAACAAGATCGTGAACGCGTACCAGGATATCGAAAAAATGCAGTTCTAGGATTGAACCCGAATGGCAGGCATTCAAGACGCATCCGATCAGGCAAGACAATTCTGGTCCAGCCGCAATGGCCGACAGAGGGCGTTTCTTCTGGGCGGCGCCGTCGCAACGGCTGCGATCCTCATGCTTTTCGTGCGGCTCATCGGCGCGCCGGATTACAAGCCGCTGCTTACGGGCCTTGAGCCGGACGACGCGCAGGCGCTGGGCGCCAAACTCGACGCGCAGGGCATTTCCCACAAGGTCAGCGCGGACGGCAAGACGCTCAGCGTTCCGGCCGACAAGCTTGCCGCGGCGAGGATGCAGACCGCGTCGCAGGGCGATCTGCACAGCGGGCGCATGGGCTTCGAGCTCTTCGACAAGATGTCGTGGGGCCAGACCGAATTCGACGAGAAGGTCACCTATCAGCGCGCGCTCGAAGGTGAGCTGGCGCGGTCCATCCAGACCCTTGCCGACGTCGAGAGCGCGCGCGTTCACCTGGTCATGCCCACCGAATCCGTCTTTGTCGACCGCGAGCGCGGCGCCAAGGCATCGGTCATCCTCAAGCTGCGCCACGGCACGCTTTCGAAAGATGCGGCCCTCGCCATATCGCGGCTCGTTGCCGGCGCGGTCGACGATCTCAGGCCCGAGGATGTCGCCATCGTCGATGCCGACACCGACCGCTCGCTGGGAATCCGGGATTCCGCCGGCGAAGGTCAGGGGAGCACTGCCGATCTGACCGAGCGACTGGTCAGCACGCTCGAGCCCATCGTCGGCGCAGGCAAAATCCGCGCCAGCGTGAACGTCGATTACGATCAGGGATCGACCGATGAGAGCCAGGAAAAATACGATCCCGCCGTCAGCGCATTATTGAGCGATCAGAAATCCGAGGACCACGCCGGCGGAAGTCCGGTTCCGTCCGGCGTTCCCGGCGTCACCAGCAACGTGCCCACCGCGAATCAGCCCAAACCGGCGCCGCAGAATGCGACGCAAAGTTCCACATCGGAGTCCGCGCAGTACGGCGTGAACAGGACCGTCATTCACACCTTGACGCCGGCCGGCCGCATCCAGCGGATCACCGCCGCCATTCTCGTCGATGACGCCGTCGTCAGAAGCGAGCAAAAGGGCAAGACGACCTGGACGCGAAAGAAGAGATCGCCGCAGGAGATCGAGCAGATCAAGGAACTCGCCGAGGCCGCCATCGGCTTCGACGCCAGGCGCGGCGACACCATCAGCGTCGAGAATCTGCCCTTCGATGCGGATGCCTCGGAGATGGACGTTCCCGCGCCCACGTGGACCACGCAGGTGCAAAAGACGGTGACGGATTACTCCGGGCTTTTGCGGCCCGTCTCGTTGCTGATTCTCTTCATTCTGATCTACATGTTCGCGATCCGGCCCGTGCAGAAGCACGCGTTCAAGCCTTCGCCGGTTGCGGCCGGCAACGACCATCTGCTGCCGTCGCCGCAATCCGGCTCTCTTGCCGGCGCGCGCGCCGAGCTGAATGCCGGACCGGTCAGAGCGGCCCAGCTCAAGGAAGAAACCGCGGAAATGATCAGGCAAAAGCCCCTGCACACCACGCGAGCCGTGCAGACGTGGCTGCGGGAGGAGCCCTCATGAGCTCGGCCGAACGCATCGTGCTGGCGGGGCCGCGCAAGGCAGCCATCCTTCTCTCCGTGCTGGGAGAAGACGCGGTCGCGCCCATTCTCCGCAACCTTTCCGACGAGGATCTGGAGCGGATCACCGAAGAGGTCGCGCATATGGGCCAGGTGCCCGTCGAGATCACCGTTCAGGTTCTCGAAGAGTACCAGGAGATGATGACGGCGCAGGAATATGTTGCGGTGGGCGGACAGGACGTGGCCGCGCGCATGCTCGTCAAGGCTTTTGGCGAAAACGGGGCCAAGAGCAGGGTGGAGCGGCTCACGCAGAGCGACGAGGCCAAATCGTTCAAGATCGAAACGCTGAAGAAAGCCGACCCGCAACAACTGGCGCGGTTCCTGGTCGGGGAGCATTCGCAAACCAAGGCCCTCATTCTCGGCCATCTCGACGCCAGGCAAGCTTCGGCCCTGTTGATGAAGCTCGAGCCCGAGGCGCGCGCCGACTGCGTCCGGCGCCTGGCCAATCTCGGCAACTTTTCGCCGGAGGTTGCCGCGAAGGTCTCCAACGTGCTCAATCGGCGGCTGCGCTCCGTGGGCGACCAGACCCGCAAGACGGGCAACGGCTTCAGGAACATCGCCGAGCTGATGAACCGGCTCGACCCGGTCACGGCGAAGGAGATACTGGAAACCATCGAGCGCGAAGAGCCCAAACTGGCCATCAGCATTCGCGACGTGATGTTCACCTTCGACAACTTCCTCGAGGTTCCCGAGCAGGAGATGCGCGAGCTGATGAACGTCATCGACAAGAAGACGCTCATGGTCGCGCTGAAAGGAACGAGCGAGGACGTGCGCAGCCACTTCTACCGCACCATGTCGTCGCGGGCCGTGGAAATGATGAAGGAGGACTCCGAAGTCATGGGTCCGGTGCGCAGCAAGGATGTCGCCAAGGCGCAGGCCGAGATTGTGGCCATCGCGCGCAAGCTCGAGGCCGAAGGCAAGATCGTGTTGAAGAGCGAGGGAGAAGACGAATATGTCCTCTAGTGCGGCTGTATTTTCCATGCCGTTCGCGGCGCTGCAATATCCCGATATAGGCAACGGTTCGGGCAACCGCGATCCGCAGGCAAACGGGATGGATCCGTTTTCTCCGCCTCCCGGCAAGCGGCGCGCCGAAGTGGAATTGACCGAAGCCGAATTCGCGGCGAGGATTCGCCAGGAACGCGCCGATGCCGCGGCCCAGGCCGAACAGAAACTTCGCCACGATTACGAGCAGAAGCTGAATGCCGCGCGGGCTCCGCTGGCCGCGGCTCTCAGGGAATTCGCCGCGCAGCGCGATGACTATTTCGCGCGGGCCGAAGCCGAGGTCGTGCAGCTATCGCTTTCCATCGCCGGAAAGATCCTTCATCGCGAGGCGCAGGTCGATCCCATGCTGGTGGCCACGCTGGTCAGGATCGCCATCGAGAAGATGCGCGAGGAGTCGGGCGTAACCATTCGCGTCGGCTCCGGCCGCGGTGATGCCTGGAAGCAGTTTTTCGCCGGCTCCGCGAGTGCCGCGCGCATCGAAATCGTGGAAGACCCGCAGCTCACCGATCAGGATTGCCTGCTCGAGACCGAACTCGGAACCGCGAACTTCGGCCTTGATTCCCAATTGAAGGAAGTCGAGCGGGGATTCTTCGATCTGCTTGCCCTGAGGCCTGCCTCGCGATGAAACGCGCGCTGCTCGCGCCGTACACCCATCACCTCGAGGTGGGTTCCACGCTGCGCTGGAAGGGCCGCATCAACCAGGTGGTGGGCAACCTGGTGGAGTCGGACGGCCCCTTCTGCTTTGTCGGCGAATCGTGCGAGATCCGGGACGCGGCCGGCCGCGCCTATTCCGGGGAGATCATCGGTTTTCGCGGATCGACGATGTTGTCGATGACCGCCGATCCGCTGCGCGGCGTCCGCTTCGGCGACCAGATCGTGACATGGGGCGCGCGGCCCTCGGTGCGCGTTGGTCCTGATTTGCTCGGGCGCGTCGTCGACACCGCGGGCAATCCCCTCGACGGCAAGGGCGATTATCGCGCTGCGCACTCCATGCTGATCGACGGCTCCGCACCGCTCCCGCTGGACCGCGTGCCCATCCGCGAGCCGTTGAGCTGCGGTATTCGCGCCATCGACGGCTTTCTCACCTGCGGCCGGGGCCAGCGCATCGGCATCTTCGGCGGCAGCGGCGTGGGCAAGAGCACGCTGATCGGAATGATGGCGCGCGGCACCGCCGCGGATATGACCGTGCTCGCGCTGGTCGGCGAGCGCGGCCGCGAGGTCGGCGAGTTTCTCGAGGTGCTCGGCGAAGAAGGCCTGCGCCGCGCGGTTGTCGTGGCCTCCACTTCCGATCAGTCGCCGCTGCTGCGCCTGCGCGCGCCGCTCGCAGCCACGGCCATCGCCGAATACTTCGCGAGCCTCGGCCGGAATGTACTGCTCATCGTCGATTCGCTCACCCGCTTCGCCATGGCGCAGCGCGAGATCGGACTCGCCGCCGGCGAGCCGCCCACGGCGAAGGGCTACACGCCTTCGGTCATCAACACGCTGGCGCGGCTGGCCGAGCGCGCCGGAAACTTTTCCGAAGGAAGCATCACCGCGTTCTACACCGTGCTCATGGAGGGCGACGATCAGCAGGATCCGGTCGTCGATACGGTCCGGTCGCTGCTCGATGGGCACGTCATCCTCGACCGCAATCTCGCCATGCGCAGCCACTACCCGCCGATCTCGATTCTGGAAAGCCTCAGCCGCCTGATGCCGAGCGTGGTGGAGAAGCCGCACCTCGCCAAGGCTCGCGCGCTGCGTTTGCTGCTGGCGGCCTACGTCCGCTCGGAAGATCTGATTCGCATCGGCGCATACCAGAAAGGCACGGACGCTGTGCTCGACAGCGCCCTCGGGATTCTGCCCGCGCTCAACTCCTTTCTGCAGCAAACGCCGAGCGAGCTCAGTGGCCTGCAGGAAGCGCTCGATCGACTGATGGCGATCCCCACGTAGCCTATGGCGTTTCGATTCCCGCTTGCGACGGTCTTGCGCTTCCGCGACAGCATGGAAAAGCGCGAAGAGCTTGCGCTCAAGCAAATCCTCATGGAGATCGCGCGCACGCGGCTCCAGATCGAACAACTCACGCGGCAGATTGCCCAGGCCCAGCGGGCAGTGGAAAAAACTCTCGAGAAGCCGGTTTCGGCAGCCCATCTGCAGAGCATGGTCAACGAGATCGATGTCCTCGCCGATCGGAAAAAAGCTCTCATCGAGTCCCTCGCGTCGTTTGAACGTCAACGCCAGATCCGGATGCAGGCCTATCAGGCAGCGCATCGCGATCGCAGGATGCTGAGCGAAATGGCCGATCGCCAGCGCGATGCCTATGAGCAGGAACGCGCGCGGCGAGAGCAGAAGTTTGTCGACGACGTTTTTGCCGCGCGCGCCCAGCGCGGCTGGCGTTCCGGGTAGAAACCCCGCTACCCCAAAAACGCCGTTGTCCCGAGCGGCGTTGGCCCGATTGCGGGCCAAACGGAGGCGAAGGATCTGCCCTGAAAACAGCCTTCGCCACTCCTCAGCTTGTCATCCCGAGCCGAAGGCGAGGGATCCGCGGTTGCATTTTCACGCTCTCGGGTGGAACCCCGTTCCATCATCCACTGCGGTTGTCTTTCTTTCTGGAACAAGGCCTGGGCAGCGCACGCGTCAGGAAGGTGACCCCATGCGCGCCATCCGCCGCAAGTACTGGCTCCGCTCTCGATCCAACCCGGCAAACCTTGCCGGGTCGAACGCGGCAAAGGTTGCCGGCTGCGTTGTCTGATTCTGGGGCTGGGGCTCGCACGTCTGCACAACCTGTTTGCTTTCAGTCCGCGTTGGGCGGCCGGCTTGCCCGATTCCGCGCCATTTCCTGGCGCATTACGTGCAAAAACAACGGACGTGCGAATTGCAGCCCAACGATCGGCGAATGCGGGAACAGCGGCAGCGGCGCCCACGAAATCCGCTCAGAGCGCGGCAGGCAGCTTCTTTGAAGCGCTTGCGAACGCTTCGGCCCCATCGGCTGCTCCGTCGAAGACAACCCTCGCGAACTCGAACATTGCCCAACAGCTCGATTCCGATGCGGCGCAAAGCGCGATGCTGAAGACCGGCCCGACAGTCGCCGGACAGATTCCCGTTCAGGAATTTGCCGCGCAAGCCGTCGTTACGTCAATTGATCCGAAGAGCAGCGCAAGGCAGACGCCCTCGCAATCAACGACATCGAATTCAACGACGGGTGCGGCGCGCTGCACAACGACCAGCGACGATCGCCCGCATTTGTCCTCAACCGCACTTGCCGCAAAAATCGCCGCAGCGGTGGTCCTGCCATCGTCGCCAGACGTCGTCTCTGTCCCCGTCGCAATCAACGCTTCTCTTCCCCAACCGGCTGACGCGCACCTCGCCGGAACAAATCGCGAATCCAGCATCGATTCCCCGGCGATCGCGCCGGCGCCAGGTGAAGATCGAAACCCGCTCCCGGCCCACAGCGAAGCGAAGAACGACGAGCAACCTCAGGCAACCATGACAAAACGCCCGGATGCGGGAATTGGAAATGATCCGGAGCCGGCCGCGGCATCCCGGAATGCGCCGGATTCCGTACCGGCTGACTCATCTTCGGGAATTGCGAAGCTGCAAAGCCCGAGCCTTCCGGCCTTCTCGTTCGTCAACCTGGTTCTGCCGCAGATCGACATTCTTTCCCGCCCCCAGGGCAACACCGGGATAGCCAACAACGACACGCAGACGATCAAGGCTCCCGACCCGAACGGCGCGAAATCCTCCGATTCGGCAGACGCCGATGGCGCAGCGAGGACCTCCGCATCCCGGTCCGCATCGGCCGATTCAACCAACGCCGGCGCGGCGGGCGCGGATCAGGCCAACCAGCATGCGCCGGCCGGCGCATCGCAGCCGGCAATCGCGCCGTCACGGTCCGCGGACTCCGGCGCAGCGCCGATTCAGACCATCGCCGCTCCGATCGCGCCGCGTGAATCCGCCGCCCATGTGCAAACGGATGCGCCTGCGGACGCGGCCCGTTCCGCGAGCCAATCGCTTCCGCCGCAATCGGGCGACGCAGCCGCGACGGCCATCAACACCGCGAGGCTGATCCAGAGCATGAGCCAGACGGAGATGCGCGTGGGAATGCACTCGCCCGAATTCGGCGAGATCTCCATCCGTACGGCAGTTTCGCAACAGCAAATGACCGCGCAGATCTCCGTCGACCACAGCGATCTGGGCAATGCCATCTCGGCGCATATTCCCGCGATGCAGGAGAAGCTCGGCGGCGAAACCGGGCTGAAGGCGCTGGTCGAAGTCAGCCAGGGCAGCATGACGTTCACCGGCGACCGGGGCAGCTCGTCGCCCCGGCAGCAGCAACCGGGCAACGCCGCGCCCGCCCCCAATGCGGGCACAGACACATCCATCGAAGCCGGTCATCCGGCTCCGCAGGTAACAACATGGGCCGTCGGCAACGGCTATCGGCTCGATATCAGGGCCTAGAAGGACTTTTTCTTCACGAGAGGAAAGGAAGATGAACATTCAAGGTTTCCAACCGCTGATCAGCGCGCCGACGCTGGGGCAATCCGCCAACGCAAGCGCCGCCGCCGCCACGGGCACAACCACGAGCACGAGTTCCACGTCCAGCAGCTCCAGCAGTTCCTCGAGCTCCAACGGTCTCTCGGCCAACGATCTCGAGAGCACGTTTCTCAATCTTCTGGTGACGGAGCTGCAGAACCAGGACCCGACCCAGCCCGTCGACCCCACCGAAATGGTCAGCCAGATGGTCTCGTTGAACCAGCTCGATCAGCTCATCTCCATCAACCAGACGCTGACGGCGCTGACTACACCGATTTCGTCGTCGCCGACGAGCCCCACAAGCTCGCAGCCGCCGGCGAACGACAATCCCGGCTACGGCACTTCGAGCACCGGAAGCGGCTCGCCCGCGGCGTCGGCAAACACCGCGGCGGCGCCGGTTTCCGCGGCCTCGCAAACGAGACTCCCGATTCCCGGCGCGCTCACATCGGCCGCGTGGTCGAACCTTTACGGCAACGTAGGTATGCCGGCCAACTATACCAATCACTTCACCGCCGCAGGAGGCAGATAAAATGTCAGCTTTTTCGTTACCTCTCTCAGGCCTGGCTGCCAGCTCGGAGTTGCTGAACGTCATCGCCAACAACCTCGCCAACCTCAACACCGACGGCTACAAGGACGAAGGCCTGAGCTTTGGCGATCTCTTTAACCAGATGCAGGGCGTCTCCGGGGACGGCGACCCCATTCAGTACGGAGCCGGCGTGGAAGTCGAAGGCGAAACCTCCAACTTCACCAACGGCACCGTCAGCGATACCGGCATCGCGTCGAATATGGCGCTGCAGGGCAACGGCTTCTTTGTCGTTGAAGGCGCCAATGGCCAGCAGGCATTTACGCGCGACGGCAATTTCACCGTCAATGCCGATGGCCAGCTTTGCACGCAGGACGGCGAACTGGTGATGGGCTACCCGGCCGTGAATGGAACCGTCTCCACGGGATCGGCTCTTGCGCCGATCAACGTAAACCAGGCAAGCAACATCCCCGCCGTGGCCACCACCAACTTCTCCATGACCACGAATCTCAGCGCCAGCGCCACGGTCGGCACCACGTTCAGCTCGCCGATCACGGTCTACGACTCGCTGGGAACCTCGCACGTCCTCACCGTCACCTATACCAACACCGGCGCCAACACCTGGAGTTACAACATCACCATTCCGGGGGCGGATGTCGGCGCTTCCTCCGCGCAAACCGTGGCCTCCGGCACCATGAGCTTCAACTCGTCGGGCAATCTCACCTCGCCCACTTCGCCCATCACCGGCATCAGCATCACCGGGCTGGCGGACGGCGCGGCCAACATGAGCCTGAGCTGGAACCTGGACGGCAGCGGCACCACCTCCACCATCACCCAGCAGGATGCAACCAGCGCCACTTCGGCAACCACGCAGAACGGCTACGGAGTGGGAACGCTGACAGGATACTCGGTACTTCCCGACGGAACCGTTCAGGGCGAGTTCAGCAACAATCAGACCATGGCTCTGGGCCAGGTGGCGGTCGCCGGCTTTGCCAACCAGCAGGGCCTCACGCAGATCGGGAATAACGATTACGCAGCCACGTTTGCTTCGGGCGCCGCCGTCATCGGTCAGGCGGAATCGGGCGGCAACGGGTCGATCGTCGGAGGAGCGATCGAGGAGTCGAATGTGAACCTCTCCACCGAATTCGCCAACATGATCGTCGCGCAACAG
Source organism: Acidobacteriaceae bacterium (assembly GCA_030039035.1). GTDB lineage: Bacteria > Acidobacteriota > Terriglobia > Terriglobales > Acidobacteriaceae > Telmatobacter. The sequence goes on from JASHQQ010000013.1 coordinate 24,918, forward strand.
GGCTACGAGGCCAACGCCAAGGCGCTGACCACCATGGATCAGATCTCGCAGGCAACCATCCAGATGATCTCGTAACGCTGTTGCCATTGCGGTTCTTAACGAACGATTAGAGACTTCCGCCCGGGGTGTCCGCACCCCGGCGGAAGCTTTGGCAAAGGCTGCATCTCTCATCGCTGTCTCACCGGGTCCCTCGGCCCGGCGGCGGCCTCGCGCCCGCCTGCAAATGGCTGAAAACGCGTCGATTGAGCCGACCCTCAGCGGCTACCACTTTCGTTCGCCATCGCCTGCCTGCTCCGGCACCCCGATTGCATTCTCCCTCTGCACAATCGCTCCATGAACATCTCGCACCCCCGGGAGTGAAACCCCGCCGAGGCGAAGACTGCGCACCGGAGCCCGGAGCCCGCCAGAGCATGAGCACCGCCGCACAGCCAGTTGAAACCAAAGCCGCTGAAAAGCCGGCGGCAGAGCCGAAGACCAGCGACCTGCTCGACACCATGCCGTGGCTCCCGTGCACTCTCACTCTCGAAATTCCCGTTGTGCGGTTCACGATCGGAAATCTTCTCTCCTTGCAGAAGGGCTCCATCGTCGAGACCGCATGTCACCACACCAGCGATCTTCCGCTGCGTGTCAACCAGCTCCTCATCGGCTGGACCGAGTTCGACGTGATCGGCGACCGGCTGGCGGTGAGGATCACGGAGCAGGCATGAGTTCCATTTCGCAAGCTTCCATCCTGAATCTGCGCATCAGCGAGACCGAGCCCGCCGCCACGTCTCACGCCTACGACGCCTTTGCCGCCGCCATGCTCGATGCCGCCGACGAGTACTCGCCGGACGGTCCGAATTCGCCGCGAACGCTGGGCCGGCCAACTGCCGAGCGCCGCGAAGAGCACGGCGCCGCGGCGCGCGTGCGGGACAAAAAGCTCGAAGCCGCGGAGCGGAAGCTGCAGGCAGCCCGGCAAAAGCTCGAGGCCGAGCAGCGCAAACTCGATCTGAAGGCAGCCGCCAGGCAGGAACAGGAAGAAAGAGCCGAGGCGAAGCGCCTGGAGAAGGAACGCGCGGCCGCGGAGCGGCAAGCCGGGAAGGCGCAGCGCCGCGGCGGAGTGTTCTCATGGCTGCGGAGCCGGCGCGTCTTTGCCGAGAAACAGTTGCGCGTCTCCGAGAGCCTGTCGCTGGGCGAGAAGCGCTTCGTCGCCATCCTTCATGTGGAGAACCGCAAGTTCCTTGTCGGCGGAGGCGCGTCGGGCGTGTCGCTGCTCACCGCTCTCGAACCGGCGCAAACGCCGGCGAACGCCGCCGACCTCATTCACCTCGTGCCGGGCGCCGCGGAGCGATCGTAATGACGCTCGGGCGCTCATGGCGGCGCGTTCTCCTTACGGCGCCGCTGCTCCTCGCCGCGGTCGCGCCCGGCGCGCCGGCGCGCGCGGCGCAATCGCAGGCCAGTCTTGAGAACTGGGCCATGCCCTCGCCGTCGCCTTCGCACCCTGTATCGCACGCGGCATCCATCAAGCCCATTTCCACCCACCCCGCTTCCACGAGACCGGCCTCAACGGCGTCTTCGTCGCTGAAATTGCCGGCCGCCGGCGGCGCCGGATTGCAGATTCAGGGATTGCCGGGGTCGAGCGTGCCATGGTCCATCGTGATCATGCTCACCGCGCTCACGCTCATTCCCTCGTTGCTGCTCTGCATCACGCCGTTTGCCCGCCTGCTGATCGTCTTCCACTTTCTGCGCCAGGCGCTGGGCCTGCAGACCACACCCTCGAACCAGACCCTGATCGGGCTTTCGCTCATTCTCACCTTCTTTCTCATGCACCCGGTCGTGACGCAGATCTACCAGACCGCCATCGTGCCCGCGCAGTCGGGCCAGGTAAGCCCGATGGATGCCATCCGTCTGGGCGAAACCCCCCTGCGCAAATTCATGTCGCACTATGTGCGCGACAAGGACGTCGCACTCTTCGTCGACCTCGCCAAAGAGCCGCGTCCGGCCTCGGTCGACGATCTGTCGATGCACGTTCTGTTGCCTGCCTACATTCTGTCGGAGCTCAAGGCCGGCTTTCAGATCGGCACCGTGCTCTTTCTCCCGTTTCTGATCGTCGATATGGTCGTCGCGTCGATCACCACCTCGGTCGGCATGTTCCAGTTGCCGCCCGTCGTCATTTCCACTCCGCTCAAGCTGCTGCTCTTCCTCATGGTCGACGGATGGCATCTCTTGATCGGCTCACTGATCCGGAGCTTCAACTAAAGCCATGGGCGTCGATCAGATCGTATTACTCGGACGGATGATGCTGGAGGAGACGATTGTTCTCGCCGCGCCGATTCTTTCCGTCGCCATCGTGGTCAGCCTTGTCGTCAATATCGTGCAGGTGCTGACCTCGCTGCAGGACAACACCGTTTCCACCGTGACCCGTCTGGTGGCGACCGGTCTGGCGCTGTTTTTCACCATGCCGTGGATGTGGCGCCACCTGGCCACCTACACGCTGACCACGCTTTCCGACTTTCATGCTTATCTGCAATGATCGACATTCCTCTGATGGCGGTGATCGGCGCGGCGCTCACTATCGGTGTGCGCCTCACCGGACTCATGCTCTTCGCGCCGTTTCTGGGCAGCATGGCGATCCCCGCGCGCATCAAGGCAATCTTTGTTCTGGCCATGACGCTGCTGCTGTTTCCCGCCGTGGGGCAAAGCATCGCGCCACCCACGCCCGGCGGCTGGCCCATGCTCGTCTTCACCGAATTCCTTATCGGCGCCGGCATGGGCATTGCCACCAACCTGGTCTTCGAAGCCGCGCAGCTTGCCGGCCAGGTGCTGGGCGTGCAGATGGGCTATTCGCTGGTCAACATTCTCGATCCGCAGTCGCAGATCGACACCACCGTCGTCGCGATCTTCTACCAGAGCATCGTCATGCTGCTGTTTCTGCGCATGGACATTCACTACTGGCTGCTTCGCGCCGTGGGCAACAGCTTTCTTTATCTTCCGCCCGGCTCGGCGCATCTCACCAGCCTCTTCACCCTGGCTGTTTTCAGAATCGTCGGCAGTCTTTTCGGGCTGGGAATCCAGATCGCGGCGCCCGTCATGGCGGCGACGCTGGCCGCGGACGTGGTGCTCGGCCTGCTCGGCAAGGCATCGCCGCAGATGCCGCTCATGCTGCTCGGACCGGCCGTGAAAAGTCTTCTCGGCCTGGGCATTCTTGTGGCCACGCTGAGGTACTGGCCCGATCTTTTTTCGCGACTCTTTCTGGATTCGATGGCGAAAGGCGAACAACTGCTTCATCTGGCGAGCTGAAATCGAATGGCTGACTCGAACAAGACCGAACAGGCAACACCGCGGCAGCGCAAGCGCGCCCGCGAACGCGGCCAGGTGACGCGCTCGCGCGAGCTGAACGGCGCCTTGTCGATGGCTGCGGTTGCCGGGGTCCTTTACCTGATGGGTCAGCAAGCGGTCTTTCGCTGGACCGCTTACTTCCAGAATGTACTGGACTGCGCACGAACCGATTCCATCGAACCCAACGGCCCGCTTCTTTACTGGACCGGCATCCAGGCGATGCGCTGGGTCTTTCCCATCGTGCTCACCGGACTCGCCGTGGCTCTGGTCACGGCGCTCGCCCAGGGCGGCTTCGTCTTTGCCGCCGAGGCGCTTTCGCCCAAATTCGATCGTCTCAACCCCGCCCAAAAGCTCAGCCAGATGGTCTCGCTGACGGCGCTCAGCACCATTCTCAAGTCGCTCATCCCTTTCGGCGCCATCGCGTGGCTTGGCTATGCCAGCATTGCCAGCCATTGGGACGAAATCCTCTCGAGCTCCTATACGGACGCGCGCCGGTTCGCCGGCCTGCTCACCGTCCTGCTTCTCGAAATCTGCTGGAAGAGCGGCCTGGTTCTGCTGGCCTGGGCCGGCGTGGACTATCTGCTGCTCTGGAGAAAGAACGAGAGCGATCTGAAGATGAGCCGGCAGGACCTGAAAGACGAAGTGAAGGAGTCGGAGGGAAATCCGGCCAGCAAATCCAGAATTCGCAGGCTGCAGCGGCAGGCGCGCCGCAAGCTGATGCTCAAGGCGGCTGAAACCGCCACGGTGGTCGTCACAAACCCGACGCACTACGCCGTCGCGTTGCGCTATGAGCCCAACATGGCCGCGCCGCTCGTGGTGGCCAAGGGCCTCGACGTGCTGGCGGCAAAGATCAGGGAGATCGCGCGCCAGAACGACATTCCGGTGATGGAAAACAAGCCGCTCGCGCAGGCGCTCTACAAGAGCGTCGAGGTCGGGGACCCGATTCCATCGGCTCTCTATCACGCCGTTGCCGAGATTCTGGTCGTCGTCTTCAGGGCCCAGGCCGAGGTTCGCGCCCGCGACGCGCAACGGATCGCCGCCGCCAATCGCCGCGCGGAGGCGAGAGCCATATGAGCGCAAAAAGCAAGCCCGGCCTGATGGCGACGCTCCACCGGTATTCCGACTGGATCATTCCCACCGGCGCCGTCGCGCTCATCTTCGTCATGCTGGTGCCGCTGCCCGGCTTCGCGCTCGATCTGCTGCTCACGCTCAACATCACGGCCGCGGTTCTTGTTCTGCTCACGGCCATTCAGGTGCTGCGTCCGGTCCAGTTCTCGGTATTTCCCAGTCTCATCCTCCTGCTCACGCTCATGCGCCTGGCGCTCGATCTGGCCTGCACGCGGCGCATCCTGCTGCACGGCAGCGAGGGCTCGCAGGCCGCGGGAAAAGTCATCGAGGCCTTCGGCCAGTTTGTCGTGGGCGGAAACTACATCGTCGGCTTCGTCATCTTTCTCGCCTTGATCGCCATCCAGTATCTCGTCGTCAGCCACGGCGCGGTGCGCACCGCCGAAGTCACGGCCCGCTTCACTCTCGATGCCATGCCGGGCAAGCAGATGGCCATCGACTCCGACCTCAACACCGGACTGATCAATGCCGATCAGGCGCGCCAGCGGCGCGAGATGGTCGGCCGCGAGGCCGAGTTCTGCGGCTCCATGGACGGCGCCGCCCGTTTCAGCCAGCGCGATTCGATGGCCACCATCCTCATCATGGCCATCAACATCGTCGCCGGTTTCCTCATCGGCGTCTTCCAGCAGGGCATGGCGTTTCAGGACGCACTGAAGACCTACACCATCCTCACGGTCGGCAACGGCCTCGTCGCCATCATTCCGTCGCTGCTTGTCTCGGTGGCCGGCGGTATCGTGGTCACGCGCGCCGCGTCCGATCACTCGCTCGGCGCCGACATCGGCAAGCAGGTCTTCAAAACCGCGCGTCCGCTGTGGATCGCCGGCGGCGTCCTGCTCGCCCTCGCCGCCATTCCCGCCATGCCCAAGCTCCCCTTCGTCACGCTCGGCTGCACGGCCATGTTCGCCGCGTGGAAGATGAAGCCCGCCGCCGCGGAGGCCGCCGCGAAGGCCGTCCCGGCGAAAGCCGGTCCCGCGGTCGACCCCATGGACGCCGTGCTCAAGCTCGACGATCTCATGCTCGAAGTCGGCGTCGGCCTTGTGCCGCTGGTCGACGCCAAACAGGGCGGACAATTGCTCTCGCGCGTCAAGTCGTTGCGCAAGAGCCTGGCCCAGCAACTCGGCTTCCTGATCCCCTCGATCCACATTACCGACAATCTTGCACTCAAGGAACGCGAATACGTCGTCCACCTGCGCGGCGTGGAGATCGCGCGCTGGGAGCTGCGGCGCGATCGCCTGCTGGCTGTGAACTCGAATCCAAAGCCCGGCGACCTGCCCGGCCAGGAGACGCGCGAGCCGGCATTCGATTCGCCGGCCAAGTGGATCACTCCCGATCAGCAGGCGCAGGCCATCGCCGCCGGATATGCGGTCGTCGATCACACCTCCGCGCTGGCCGCCCACCTGTCGGAGCTGGTCAGGCAGAACGCCCACGATCTGCTCACGCGCCAGGAGACCAAGCGCCTCGTCGATCGTCTCGCCGACAGCCATCCCAGGCTGGTCGACGAGCTCGTTCCCAAACTGATGACGCTGGGCGAGGTGCAAAGAGTGCTGCAGCAACTGCTGCGCGAGCAGGTCTCGATCCGCGATCTGGGCACGATTCTGGAAACTCTCGTCGAGACGGCCGCCATCAACAAGAATCCGGTCGTGCTGGTCGAAGCGGTGCGCCACGCGCTGGGTCGCGCGCTCATCCGCCCGCTCCTCGACGAACGCGGCCGGCTCAAGGTGGTCACGCTCGACAGCGCCATCGAGGAAGAGTGCGTGCGCACCTCGACGCAGAACGCGCAGCAGGGCGGCGGAGCGATGCAGATCTCGCTGGCGCGCAGGGTGTTCGACGGTCTTCGCGCCATGCTCGGCGAGCAGGTCGCGGCCGCGCCGCCGGTGCTGCTCTGCTCTTCGCCGGGCCGCTTCTACTTGCGGCGGCATCTGGAGCCGTTTCTCCCCCGGGTGGTCGTGATTTCGCCCTCGGAGATCCCTCCCATGACGCCGGTGATGTCGCTGGGGTCGGTGCGATGAAAAAACGGGGCCCAATTCTCGTTCCCGGTGAGGTAACGCCATGACCGCTGCAGAACTGGCCTATACGCAAAGCGCCGCATCTGCCGAAAGCGCGGACGAACTGGTGATGCGCGAGCTGTCGCAGGTCTACTACATTGCTTCCCGCATCCGCGATCGCCTTCCTCAGCACGTCGATCTTGAGGATCTGGTCAACGCCGGAGTGATCGGCCTGCTCGAAGCCAGCCGCAGCTTCGACAGCTCGAAGAGCGCGCAGTTCAAGACCTTCGCCAAATTCCGCATTCGCGGCGCCATCCTCGACAGCCTGCGCGAGCTCGACTGGGGCTCGCGGCTCATGCGCCGCAGGGGTCGCGAGATCGCCGAGGCCACCGCGCGCCTCGAGGCTCGCCTGGGACGCAAGCCGCTGGAAGCGGAGATCGCCAGGGAGATGCAACTCGACCTCGAGCACTATCGCAAGATCGTCGCCCAGCTCGATCATCTCCACATCACCGGCCAGCAGGTTGTGCGCACCGAAGACAACGCCGAAACTGTCGACCTCATCGAATCGGCGCCCAATCCCGACGATCCCGACGCCTTCGACCTTTGCCTCAAAGGCGAAATGAAAGCTCACCTGGCCGAGGCGATCGGCAAACTCACCGAGCGGGAACAGTTGATTCTCTCCCTCTACTATCGCGAAGAGCTCACCATGAAAGAAATTGCGAAAGTGGTCGGAGTCGCCCTCTCGCGCGTGTCGCAAATCAAGGAAGCCGCCATCGTGAAGCTGCGCAAGTCGCTCGCGCACGTTCAGGAGCGGCAGTCGGACGGCCCGGATCCGCTGGAAGGATCCTTCCAGCAGGCATAGGCGGGAAAAGGACGAATACATGTCAGCCATGCATCAGGCAACCCGTAATCCGGCCGGCAGGCAGCGGACGATCTATAACTGCAACTTCCGCTCGGCCGGCCGTCTCTCGAACGAGAACGCCCGCTCGCTCACTTCGATTCACGAGAGCTTCGCGCGCCATCTGGCCACCGCGCTCGACGCCTATCTCGGCACCGGGCTCGAAGTCAAGCTCAGCTCGGTGGACCAGCTTGCGGTGAAGGATCACATGGCCGCCACGCCGCCGCTCACCTACGTGGTCCCGTTTTCAACCAGCGCTCCGCCGAGCACCATGATCGTGGAATGCGACATCGATCTCGTCTTTCCCATCGTCGATCTGCTGCTGGGCGGCATCGGTGGACCGGGAGGCGGCGCGCGCGAGCTCTCCGAGATCGAAGAGGAGATCATGCACGACGTGGTGCTGCTCATCGTGCGGCAGGCGGAAACCGCGTGGCGCATGCCGGCGATGTCACTGTCTCCGAACCGGCGGATCAAATCCTCCGTGCTGCACCAGTTCTGCCCGCCCAACGAAAAAGTGACGTGCGTCAGGTTCGAGGTCGAGCTTTCCGGCACCACGGGATCGTTTCAACTGGTCTTCCCCATGTCGTTCCTCAACGTGCTCATCCAGCAGATCAAGCTCGACCAGCCGCAGAAGTCGGGCAGCGTCCGTTTTTTCCCTCGCGCGCCCATTCGTGAGCGCATCCTCGACTGCGACGTGGAAGTAGCGGCCGAGCTGCCGGGTCTGAAGGTTGCCGTGCGCGACCTGGTCGCCCTGCAGCCGGGCAGCGTGCTCAAACTTCGGGCTCCGGTGCGCACGCCGGGAATGCTCACCGCCGGAGGCTACGGATTCATTGAAGCCATGCCCGTGCGCAACGGAATGCAGAAGGCCGCGCAACTCGGCCGCCGCATCTCGCCGGCAAATTGGGAAAGGATATGACAGCGATGGAACACGAGAAGAACAAGATCGCGGCGCGCGCATTCGCGGCCGCGTTGGGCAACGCAATCTCCGGGTCGATCCGTGAGGCGAGCGGCTCGGCATGGCCTCTCGAAGTGATGGATGCGCCGGAGCCGCCCAGCCGCAAGGCGCAGCCGGTTCAATTCTCCCTGAAGATCGAGGGCGGTCTGCGCGGCGAATGCTTCGCTGAGTTCTACGAGCCCAACGCCTCGGAGCTCGCGGCAAAACTCGCCAAAGGCGAAGGCGATGCCGCCGCACCCGAGCTTGCCACATCGCTCGAGACCATCGTCGCCTCGGCCGCCGGCGCTCTCAGCGCAGCCCTCGCTTCGCAGTACGGAGAGTTTTCCATCCGCGTCGAAGCCGTCTCCGGCCTCGCCTTTGGCGGCATGTTCGTGGTTCCGCTGGCCGCGCCGGCCAATCCCGCGCAGGCGGCCGTCCTTCTCTACTTCGATGGCGATCTTCTCGAAGCGCTTTCCACCGCACCGGCGGGCGAAACGCAGGCCGGCGCGGACCGGCAATCGATCCATCCGGGAAACCTCAAGCTGGTGATGGATGTCGAGCTCAACGTCTCGCTTCGCTTCGGCCAGCGCCAGTTGCCCTTGCGCGAGGTGCTCGAGCTGGGCAGCGGCTCGGTCGTCGAGCTCGATCGCATGGTCGACGAGCCGGTGGAGCTGCTGCTCGACGGCAAGCTGATCGCGCGCGGCGAAGCGGTCATCGTCGACGGCAACTACGGCCTGCGCGTGACGGAAATCCCGCAAGCCATGGAAACCCACTTGCTCGGCTGAACAAGGACATACTTCCATGAATGTGTCGCTCAAATCCTTCCTGCCTCCGCTCGATCTCGGATGGAACCACACCCGGGCCGTCTGCGCCAGGCCGTCGTGCCACAACAAGCTGC
>JASHQQ010000119.1 GCA_030039035.1 Acidobacteriaceae bacterium
GAGGAGTTCGCGCTGGGCGCGGCCTACGACCAGTTGAAGCGGCCCAAGGACGCCATCGACGCCTACCAGCGCGCCGCCGATCTGGAGCCGGAAGACGTGGACACGCTGCGCGCTCTGGCCCAGGCGCTGCTCAACGACAACCAGCTCGACGCGGCGCTCAAGCAATACAACGAGATCGACGAAGCCGATCCGGACGATGTGGCCACGCTGGTTCACATCTGCGAGATCCAGCGCCGCCAGGGCAAATTCGACGACGCACTGGCCACCATCCGCAAGGCGGTCAAGAAAGACCCGGAGAATCTCGAGGCGGGTTACAACGAGGGCATTCTCCTCGACCACCTGGGGCATTTCGACGAAGCCGCGCAGGTTGACGAAAAGATGGTCGAGCTCACGTCGCACGCCAACGGCGCCTACACCGCCGACGAGAAAAACAACCGCGGCATCTTCCTCGAGCGGCTGGCCGGCGTTTACCACGAGCAGAACAAGACCGACCAGGCCGTCGCCACCTACCAGAAAATGATCGAGCTGGGCGGCGACACCGCCGAGCGCGGCTATCAGGGGCAGGTCGAGGTCTATCACGACGCCATGCAGTACGACAAGTCCGTCGAGGTGGCGCGCAAGGCCGTCGACGCCCAGCCCAAGGATCGCGGCCCCAAGCTGGTGCTGGCCGAAGCGCTCGTGGACGAGGGAAAGCCCGAAGACGCTCTCACCCTGGCCAAGAGCCTGATTGACAATTCGAAAGAGGACCGTACCACCTGGCTCGAGATCAGCGAGATCGACAAGAGGATGCATCGCTGGAAGGACGCCGAGGACGCGCTGAACAAGGCCGCGGCGCTGACCACGGACAAAAACGACCAGATTTACATGCTCTTTCTTCGCGGCGCGCTGGCCGAGCGGCAAAAACACTACGAGCCGGCCGAACAGTACTTCCGCCAGGTCCTCGACCAGGATCCCTCCAACGCCATGACGCTGAACTATCTCGGCTACATGCTCGCCGACCGGGGAACGCGCCTTCCCGAAGCGCTCAAGATGATCAAGCAGGCGGTCGATCTGGATCCGGCCAACGGAGCCTATCTCGACTCGCTCGGCTGGACCTACTTCAAGCTCGGCCAGTACGAGCTTGCCGAAGATAACCTGCGCAAGGCCGTGGAGCGCACGCAGACCGACCCCACCGTTCACGACCATCTGGGCGATCTCTACGAAAAGACGGGCCGCATCCGCCTGGCTGCGGCGCAATGGGAGCTTTCGGTTGCCGAGTTCGCCAAATCGGGGGCCGCGGCCGATGTCGAGCCCGGAGACGTATCGAAAGTCCAGCACAAGCTGGAGAGCGCGCGCGTGCGGCTGGCCAAGCAGGACGTCGTCACCGGAGATGCCAAGCCGGAGTAAGCTTTTCGAACCTGCTCATCAAAAGGGGACGGGCCGCAGCCTGTCCCCTTTTTTCTGCTTGGCCGTCTTAACGGCTGGCCGAAGCGATGTACAAATCCACGTTGTTCTTGTCCACCAGCGAGGTGCCCGTGTCCACAAACACCGGATACGGCGCGAAGGGGTCGGAGCTGTAGTCCTTTCCGAGCTGGGCGGGAGGATTGTGGAAGATCTCGTCCAGAGCCTTCAGCCCGAAGTAAGCCATGGTGTAGGGCTTCTGCACCACGGTGGCGTCGATCGTTCCGTCCTTGATCCCGTTCAGCGTGTCCTGATTCACGTCCCACGCCAGAACTTCCACCCCGCCGGTCTTCGACCGCTTGACTGCGTCGGCCACCATCTTGCCCGAGGCCGACTCCAGGCACACATAGGCGTCGATCTTCTTCGGCCCGGTGAGAGCCATCAGCTCCTGCGTGCGATCGAAGGCGGCGCGCGGGTCGGCTTTCACGTCGACAACTTCCGCGACCTTGAGCTCCGGACTGCCGGCGAAGGCGTCCTTGAATCCCTTCAGGCGCTCGTCGGTATTGGGCTGCCCGGGAATGGTAAAGAAGACGACGTTGCCTTTCCCGCCCAGTTTCTCCACCACCCGCCTGCCGCCCAGCCGGCCGGCCTCGAGATTATTGGTGCCGATAAAATACAGCCTGCGGCTGCCCGCCGCATCGGAGTCGATGGTGATGACGGGCACACCGGCGCCGATGGCCGTGTCGATCTCCGGCTGCAGCACCGAGACATCGGAGACCGAGATCAGAATGCCCGCCGGTTTCGCCGCAACCGCTTTCTGCAGCTCGGCCAACTCCGCCTGTGGATCGTACCCGTCCGGCCCCGCCACGCGCGCCGTCACCTTGTACTGCGCGGCCGCCTGCTTGAATCCCGAAATGGCCGACTGCCAGTAGGGCAATGCCGCGTTTGCCGTCACCAGGTAATACACCTCCTTGGTCGAGTGCCGCTCGCAGCTCGTGGCGAAGCCGACCGCCAGCGCCAGCGCAGCCAACGCAATGCTCTTCTGTGTCTTCATGCCTGCCTCCTGGTTCGATTCAGTCCCGATCTGCTCCGATGTGAAAAAGTCTCCGCAGGCGGCCGCTTGAAATCCACGCGCCAGCCTGTAGGAAAATTCGGCAGGATGTTACTCCTGCGGCTCGGTTCTTGTCCAACATGTACGCGGGTCCGTCTGAAGGGTGCAGGCTTCAGCCCATACGTCATACTGGCCAAAACAGACCCTGCGGCGTCAGCCCCTGGGGAAACTGGCCCGTTACCGAACCGGGCAATGTCAGCATCGTTCAAGTAAGCTTGGGTCAGCGACCCGATGACCGTGATGGAATCAAGCCGGGTATTCTTGTTGCCAACCGGAATCGCTGTCGACGGCGGCGAAGAAAACGGGCTGACGCGGCGCATTCATGCCGAGCCGCCCCACGCGTATCGGGCGCCTTTCGCTCGCGACAGCGATCGCATTCTCCACGCGCGCGCCTTTCGCCGCCTCGCCGGCAAGACGCAGGTCTTCACGCGCCTGCCCGGCGATCCGCCGGCCGACCACTTCCGCAGCCGGCTCACGCACACGCTCGAAGTTGCGCGTATCGCGTACACGCTCGCCTCGGCGCTCGGCCTCAACGTAGAACTGACCGGGGCTCTTGCGCTGGCGCACGACATCGGCCATCCGCCCTTTGGCCACGCCGGCGAAAAGGCGCTTGACCGCATGCTGCAAGGCTGCGGCCTTGGCTTCGATCACAACCTGCACGCGCTGCGCATCGTCACCTGGTTCGAGGAGCGCTACGCCGCCTTTCGCGGATTGAATCTCACGCTCGGCGTGCGCGAGGGCATCGTCAAGCATTCGCGTGATTATTCCGTAACGGAGCACCCGGGTCTTGCGGAGTATTTCCTCGATCTGCGTCCGCCGCTCGAGGCCCAGTTGATTGACCTCGCCGACGAGATCGCCTATCTCACTGCCGATCTCGACGACGGCCTTGAGGCGGGCATTCTCACCCTCGACCTGATTCGCGAAGGCGTGCCTCTTTTCCGCGGCTTCCACGATGCGGCTCTCCGGCAATTCCCCGGTGCCGCGCCGAAACTTGTCGTCAACGAGGCCTTGCGCCGGATGCTCGACGCCCTGGTCACCGATCTGCTTGCGGAGGTGCGGCGGCGCGTGAAGGCGATCGGAGCCGTGTCGCTGGCCGAGATCCGCCACGCCCCTGAGCGCCTGGCGGCCTTGAGCCCGCCGGTGGAAGCCGGGCGCGCCACGGCCAAGGCTTTCCTTTACGCCCATCTCTACAACTCGCCCGGCATCGAGGAGGCCCACGAACACGCGACCGAAGTTGTCGAAGGCCTGTTTGCCGCGATCGTCGCCGATCCGGGGCTGCTTCCCGAAAATCACCGGGCGCAGATCCCCTCCGAAGGCCTGGCCCGCACCGTCTCCGACTACATCGCCGGCATGACCGACACCTTTATCGAGCAGGCATGGGCGCGTGTGCAACTGGGTTGATCACGAATGGAAGTCACTTCGAAGGCAGGAATTCGATCCGGATCAGATCTTCAACGGATTTGAAGCCGTAATCGGCTGTGACCAATACGTGTTCCGGCGAGCCGAGAGCCAGCTCGACGGCGAACGCATCGGCATAAGAGATTCCGCAATCTACGCGGAGTTCGGCCGCCCGATTTGCGCGTTCGCTACTCGCCGCCACGATCTCCGCTTCGCTGGGAAGAAGGTTGGCAATGACGGTGTTTTCTTCCGAGGCTCCGAATCTCTTGCGCAGGTTTCCGGCGACTTCGCCCCACTGTATCGCCGAAATAGAGAGTCCAGCTTGCCGGTTCGCGCAACCTTTCAGGATCTCTTCGATCCGTGCCGCGCCCGGCTCGTTATCGATATATCGAATCAAAGCGGACGAATCGAGCACATAAGCAGTCATGCGAATGACCTACCAGCCTTCTTCTCTCAACTCGCGCGCGCGCTCCCGCCGACGGTCTTCCAGCAGCATCTCGGTTCCCGAGGGCCCTCTGCCGGCGGTGCACCCGCGCATCTGTTCGATCTTGCGAAATTTCGCTGCCAGGGTCTCGGGGTCGAGAATGACCCGCCCTCCCTCGACGCGCACCGCGACGCGGGTTCCCGGCTCGATCTCGAGTTCTTCGCGAACGGCGGCCGGAATCACGATTTGGCCTTTTGTGCTGACGGTCGTGTAAAGCACACTCATGTCTTACATCATAGCGCAAGTAAGACAAGCCAGAGAAGTAAGATACATGACCTTTGGTAAGACGGATGCAGGACGATCTTCGCCCGGGTCACTGCACCGTCCCCTGCGGCCTCAGCCGGCGCAGATCGAGCGCACAGGCCAGCGCATTTTGTGCCTGCAGGCGCAGGTTGTCCGAGGCAGCCCACAGCCATAACCGGCTTGCTTCGTTCGGGTTGCGCTCGCTTGGCTCGGCGCGCATGCGCACCAGGACATCGTTCTGCCCGGTGGCCGCCAGGTTCGAGGGCGAATCGGTGTCTTCCAGCACCAGATCCACGTGATCGCCGCCCAGAGCTTCCTCAATCGCCTGAACTGGCGCCGGACGCTCCAGTTCTACCGCAATGGAAAACGTGTGCCCGTGAAAAACCGGCGCGTGAATCACCTGCAGGGCCAGCGGCGGCCAATCGCTGCCGGCCAGCGCATCGTAGTGCCGGCGAATCCGCGCTTCGCTCGCGCCCAGGCTCACTTTCGCGCCCTCGCCCACGCCGGCAAGCAGGTTGTAAGCCGCCTGCGCGTCGTAAATGGCGCGCGGCAAGCCCTGAAAGCTGAGCAGGCTCACCGTTTGCTGGTGCAGCTCATCCATGGCGGCGCGGCCAAATTGGCTCGCCGGTTCGAGCACCGTTGCCGCTGCGAATCTCGCCGGAGCAGCCTGCAGCAGCCGCTCGATCAGCAGAGCCAGGGCCAGTGCCGCCGGATCGGCCGGAACCACGGCCGGAGTAAACAGGTCGGGATCGACGGCTCCCGAACCCAGCCACGGCGCGCGCACCAGAACTCCGTTCTCCTGATCCAGCGCCCCCGAAAGGTCGAGCACGGTCGAGCCGGATCGGAGAGCCTGGCGCCAGTGCTTTCGCGTCAGGTCCTCGCTGCCGGCAAAGAACGTGAAGTCCACGCGCTCGAAGGCGTCGCCTTCGATAGCCTGGACGAAGGTCACCTCGTCGCCGACCTGGTCCAGTTGGCCCTGAACCTCCTCCTCATCGAGCAGGATGAAGTTGGCCGTCGCCAGGGGCGACTCGGAAAGGGCTTCCTTCAACTCGCGACCCACCAGGGTTGAGGCTCCGGCAATGGCAATCTTGTACACGAGAGTCCTTTTTGCTGCCTTGAGACCCGCGACCTCGAGAGGGTCGGAAGCCCGGCTGTTTTCTTCATTGGAATCCGCCGCAACAAGCCGGCGGCCCGGACCGACGGCTCGCCTGCAGCCCAAAGCTCAGAGTCTCGACCCGAATTCATCCCAGGGCTGGTGTTCGGAGCGAACTGCCTCGGGCGTTGGCGATCCCATCGGCCGCCGGCGCCGCCGTCGCTGCCAGGAATAGGCCGCCCGCGCCCAGATTCCGGAAAACATGTAGATCAGCGCCGCCGCGAAGAGAACGACATTCGAGAACCGAAGAACAATGTACAGCACGATGGCGATCAGCAGCAGGACCTGGAATGGATGGCTGCGCGAGAAGTTGATTTCCTTGCCCGACCAGAAGCGCCAGGTGCTCACCATCAGGAAGCCGGCCAGCCCGACGAGAACGGCCCAGGGAATCGCGATCCACCACGACTGCACGGGAAAGCCGTAGAAAAAGTGGACGGTGGCCGCCAGCAGCCCGGCCGCCGCGGGAATCGGCATGCCGACAAAGTACTTCCGCCCGGGCCGGCCCGGATTGCGCGGCTGCGCGTCGGGACTGATGTTGAATCGCGCCAGCCGCGACGTGCCGCCGATCAGGAACAGGAAGCAGATGAACGTGCCCGCCTGCATCAGGTGCTGAAGAAGCTCGTGGTTGATCGAGTCGGGCAGGAAATGGAATCCCCAGACGAATGCCAGCAGGCTGGGCGCCACGCCGAAGGTGATCACGTCGGCCAGGGAGTCGAGCTCCTTGCCAAAGTCGCTGGTCGTATTCGTCATGCGTGCGATGCGCCCGTCCAGCGCGTCGAACGGGATGGCAAAAAGGATGGCGATCGCCGCCCAGTCGAGGGAGTGCTGCGCGTTGCCGTTGATGGCGGCGATCGTCTGCGTAATGGAAAAGTAGCCCGCGCCGATGTTGCCCGCCGTGAACAGCGACGGCAGCAGGTACATGCCGCGGCGCAGCCGGGCCTGCTTTCTCGTCCTGGCGAGAACCGGATCCTGATTCACGGCCGCTCCCCCGCCGGCGCGACGGCCAGCACGCTGGCGCCGCCCTTCACGCGGTCGCCCACCTTCACGCGCAACACCGAGCTGGCGGGAAGAATGACATCGACCCGCGAGCCGAACTTGATCAGGCCCACGCGCTGTCCGCGCTCCACGCGGTCTCCTTCGCCGTGGCGGAAGACGATGCGTCGCGCCAGCAACCCGGCGATCTGCTTGAAGGTGACTTCGATGCCCTCGCCCCGCACCGTAACCACATTCTGCTCGTTGCGGTCCGCCGAAGCCGGGTTCAGCGCATTCAGATATTCGCCTTTCCGGTAGCGCACGGCCGTCAGCACGCCGGCAATCGGGGAGCGGTTCACGTGCACATCGAAAACGCTCAGAAAGATGCTGATCCGCTGCCGCGGACCATCGGGAGTTTCGACAGTGATTGTCTCGGTGACCTTTCCGTCTCCCGGCGAAACCACCAGCCCGGCTCCCTGCGGGACAATACGCTGCGGGTCGCGAAAGAACCAGAGGAAGAAGGCTGCCAGCGCCAATGGCACGGCTGACCATCCCCAAGCGCCTGTCACCCACCCCAGCGCAATGGCCACCGCCAGCAGGCTCAACGCATACATGTAACCGTCGCGAACCATCGTCCCCAACGATTATACGGTGAGTTCAATTTTGCAGTGATTTGTTCTGCGGGGTCAGGTGAGTCGCACACACCCCTCTTCGACGCCCTGCCGAGGCTATCGTGGACCCCTGATCGTGCTTTTTTCCGCTCGCGAGCCTGCTCCTACACCGTTGCCAGCGCCCGGCGCTCCAACGCGTAGATCAGGTCCTTGGCGTGCAGCTTGAGTTTCTTCAAGCGCACTTCCTCGAGCTGTTCATCTTCGGAGAGATAACGTTTTTGAAGTAGTTCCTCCAAACGCTGAGCGTAGCGCCGATGTTCCGCGTGCAGCCGTTCCAGTTCATCGCCCAGCGTGGCATCCTGTACTTCATCCATCCGGCACCTCCGTTTTTTACAGAACAATTACATATAACGCCGTTCGAGGACACTCGGCAAGGCGAATTCCAGAGCCCTGAGGTTTTTTGCTGTGGAATTCGAAAACGGGATACGGAAGATGCCATCGATCGGAGCTCGCTTTGCCTGGATCGCCCTCAACGCGATCCGCCCAGCCGGACCCGCATGAGAACCGCATCTTCAACAGGATCAATATAATAGCCTGTCCGCCTGCCCGACTCGGTGTAGCCCATCGACCGGTAAAAAGCCAATGCCGGCCGATTCGAAGCCCGCACCTCGAGGGTAACCTCGGCCACGCCGGCGGTTTCCAGCTCCGCGGCCATCGCCCGGAGCAACTCGGCTCCCAGTCCTTGCCGGCGCAATGCCGGCGCTACCGCAATCGCTTCCAGTTCGGCCTCGGGAGGCGCCAGGCTGGCCACCGCAAAGCCAACTTTGGGCGCGATCCGGCCCAGGTGAGGAACATCTCGGGGAGTCTCAGCGGCCAGCGCGATCCGTTTCGGCTCGGACCCGGGATTCACCGCCGAAAGCCAGGCCGGTTCGGACCAGTGCGGGGCCTGCGGCGAACCCTCGGCCAGGCGCATCGCCCACCCGATATCGCCCGCCGTCATGCGCCGGATCGCGAGCGTTTCCGGAATGTTGCTCACGGCCGCCTCGACGCCCGTGCTCCCGGCTCGCCGAAGATCTCGGCGTCGGAGCGGCGAAGATAATGCCCGTCCAGCCAGACCGGATCGACGAATTCTCCTGCGGCTATCCGCGGCGCGGCAAATTCCAGCGCATCCGCGGCGGTTGGCGCGGTGATCCGCACCAGCCGGACCGATGGCCATGCAGTATGCAGGAGCGCCGCAATTCCGTGATCGCAGATGGCGACCTCTGCGGGTGGCGATTCAATGGCCGCAAGCTCTCCTGCGCCGGCCAGCATCTCCGCCAGCTCCTCGCCGGGCTGTTCAAGCCGGAGAAACACCTCGGACCGGTGCGCATCGAGCGCCGATGAAACAATGCCAGCCTTCGCCGCCAACACTTCGAGGCGCGATACTGCAACGATCGGAATTCCACCCGGTTCGGCCAGCCCTTTGACCGCGCTCATGCCTACGCGCACACCCGTGAAGCTGCCGGGACCCATCACGGCGACAATACAGCCGATGTCGCGCAGGGCCAGGCCGGCATGCGACAGCAGATCGCCCACGGCCGTGACCAGCGTAGCGGAATAGCTGCGCCCGGCGAGCTCGATCTCGTCCAGAATCTCCACTTCCTCGCCCGACCCAGCCAGCCGTCCCAGGGCTACCGAGCCCGACGGTCCGCAGGTATCGATGGCCAGCAACATTTTTGTTCCCGGGGCGAGCGCATCTGCCATGGCATCTGCTTTTAGCGCTGTCTGTCTGCTCGCCATGACTTCATCAGCATGACACAGGCGGTTCGTGGGTCAGCATGCCGCAGGGGCTAAAACCCCGGGGCCTTTTGGGCTGACAACGTACGGGCCGAAAGCCCGTACCCCCCACAGCCGCACAACACATCCCGAATCCGTTACCCTGTATCCAGCGTCAAACAGAAAAACTCCGCCTGCCCATGGGCGAAAATCGCGCAGGCCCAACTGCGACACAAGCGAAAGGATGAGCCCTTGGCGGCGGCTGCGGCCACACCCTCGTTCCACGACACCTGGCGGCCCAAAGCCAACCCGTGGGTGATCGCGCTCACCGTCACCATGGCCACGTTCATGGAGGCGCTCGACACCTCCATCGCCAACGTGGCCATGCCGCACATCGGCGGCAATCTTTCGGCCAGCACCGAAGAAGCGACATGGGTGCTGACCAGCTACCTGGTCGCCAACGCTGTGGTGCTGCCCATCAGCGGCTGGATGGCCAACCGCCTCGGCCGCAAGCGCTTTTACATGAGCTGCGTGGCGCTGTTTACGCTGACCTCGCTCATGTGCGGCCTGGCTCCCACGCTCGGCATTCTGGTTGTGTTCCGGGTGCTTCAAGGCGCGGCCGGCGGCGGCCTGCAGCCCAGCGAGCAGGCCATCCTCGCCGACACGTTCTCTCCGCAAAAGCGCGCCATGGCTTTCGCGGTCTACGGAATGGCCGTGGTGCTGGCTCCGGCTATCGGCCCCACCGTCGGCGGCTGGATCGTCGACAACTATAGCTGGCGCTGGATTTTCTTTCTCAATATTCCCGTGGGCATTCTTTCGCTGTTTCTCACCAACCGGCTCGTCGAGGACCCGCCCTATCTGGCCGAGATTCGCGAGCGCCGCGAGAGCGTCGACTACTGGGGCCTCGGCCTGCTCGTCGTCACGATCGGCGCGCTGCAAACCATGCTCGACAAGGGCCAGGA
>JASHQQ010000014.1 GCA_030039035.1 Acidobacteriaceae bacterium
AATCTCTCCCCACCCACCGCAGTCGACGCAGGAATCTCCCCGCGCTCGTTGAATCTCATTTCCGAATGGCGCGACTGGGTCGTCCGCTTCGGCGCGAAGATCGTCGAGCTCGATGCCGCGCGCCACGACGAGCTCGTCGCCTGGGTGAGCCATCTGCCGCAGTTTGTTGCGACGGCCCTGAGCGCACTCCTCGCCGACCAGGTCGGCAACGCTCCGGAGTTGAAAGACATCGGCGGCCGCGCCCTGCGCGAGATGACGCGCCTCGGCGCCAGCCCCTATTCCATGTGGCGCGACATCGCGCTGACCAACACCGAACCGGTCGACGCCGTCCTTCACGCTCTCGAACAGCGCCTCGCGCATCTGCGCGAGAACCTGCGCACTCCCGGCCTGCGCGACGAATTCGAACAGGCCAACCGCTTCCGGAGCTCTTCGTGAAATTGATGCAATCGGCGCGCTGCTGATTCTCCTGCAACGAACGCCCGCGGTTCCCCACTATTGCCTTCAGAGCTCGCTCGATTAGAATCGGTTCTCCGGGTCTCTCCCTGCTCGTTGTGGAGGTCTGCCCATGCCGGCATTCCAGTGTCGCGCCCTGTTCTCTGCTGTCTTTCTCCTCGCCGCAACCGCCGGTTCACAAAGCGGGCCAATCAATCAGCCTGCGGTCTGGGCCGCGAAGCCCGATATTCCGGCGTTCGAGAAGATGGAAGACGCCCGCCTCGCCGCCGCGCAACGATCCCTCGATCAACTCGTCGCCATTCAGGGTCCACGCACCGTGGAGAACACGCTGGCCCCTTACGACGAGGCCATCCGGCAACTGAATGCGGCAGTCAATTTGTCGGTCCTCATGCAGGAGGTGAATCCGGACAAGGATTTCCGCGACCACGCGACCGCCATGAACACCAGGGCGAGCGGAGCGGGTACCGCCCTGTCGTTGAATCCGGATGTCTACAAAGCCCTGGCCAGCCTGGACGTGTCGCAATCCGATCCCGCCACGCGCTACTACGTGCAGCGCACGCTTCTCGAATTCCGCCTCGCGGGCGTGGACAAGGACGACGCCACGCGAAAGCGCCTGAAAGAGCTGAACGACAAACTCACCGAAGATCAGGCGATATTCGACCGCAACATCTCCGACGACGTGAGAACGATCGATGTCGCCAGCGCCTCGGACCTGGACGGTTTGCCGCGGGACTACATCGACAGTCACAAGCCGGGCGCGGATGGCAAGATCCACATCACCACCAACTACCCCGATTTGCTCCCGGCGCTGACCTATGCCAAAAGCGCCGGGCTTCGGCGCAATCTTTGGGTAGCCTGGACGGCGCGCGCATATCCGAAGAATCGCGAGGTGCTTCTCGGCATGATGCGCTCGCGGTACGAGATCGCGAGGCTGCTTGGCTATTCCTCCTGGGCGGATTACAACGCCGCCGACAAGATGATGGTCAACGGCGCGAACGTCGCCAGGTTTATCGGGCAGCTCGATGCCGCCGCGCGACCGGCCGAACAGCGCGAGATCGCCATGCTTCTTGCCGAGAAGCGGAAGACCGATCCCAAGGCAACCGACGTTGGCGACTATGAAGGCTTCTATTTGTCGGAGCTGGTGCGCCGCTCGCAGTACGATTTCGATTCCCAGGCCGTTCGTCCCTATTTTCCCTACAACCAGGTCAAGAAAGGCGTCCTCGACACCGCCGCCACGCTCTTCCATCTCAGTTTCCGCCAGGAACCGGACGCGCCGGCGTGGGCGCCTGGAGTGGAAACCTGGGATGTGATCGAAGACGGTCAAACGGTCGGCCGCTTCTATCTCGACATGCATCCCCGGCCGGGCAAATACACCCACGGCAACATGGTGCCGGTCCTGGACGGTATCCGCGGAAAGCAGTTGCCGGAAGCGGCGCTGGTGTGCAACCTGCCCGAGGCCACGGCAGCCGATCCCGGCCTGATGGAATACGGCGATGTCGTGACGTTCTTCCATGAATTCGGCCACCTGATGCACCACATCCTCGGCGGCCGGCAACAGTGGGCCGGCATCAGCGGCATCACCATGGAGGGCGACTTCGTCGAAGCCCCATCGCAGATGCTCGAAGAATGGATGCACAGCCCGCAGGTGCTCGCCTCGTTTGCGCACCATTACAAAACCGGCCAACCCGTTCCCGCCGATCTGGTGGCGCGCATGGATCGTGCTTCGGCCTTCGGGCGCGCCGGCTCCGTCGCGCTGCAAAACGCGCTTTCGGCGATCTCCTACGATATGTACAAGGCTTCTCCGCAAGACACCGACCCGGATGCCATTCCCATCAAGGACTTTCGCCGCTACACACTCGCCGTGCCGCTCGATTCGGATGCGCACTTCTATGCGAACTTCACTCACCTGGCCGGCTACTCGTCTGCGTATTACACCTACATGTGGGACAAGGTCATTGCCGAAGACTTCTTCCGGCAGTTCAACCAGGAGAACCTGCTCGCCGGCGACACGCCCATGCGCTACCGGCGCCAGGTGCTGGAGCCTGGAGGGTCGGTCTCCGCCAACGATCTGGTGAAAAACTTCCTCGGCCGCGCGCAGAGCATGGACGCTTTCCAGAAATGGATGGGAGAGGAATTCGCGACCGTCCCGCGGGGCGCCAAATCCGGCGATCGATGAGCCAGCGCGGAAAGGAACGATGTGACTATGGAAGCCGCGGCGGGAACATGGCGATCGCGCAGGGTTGACCTTTTTCAATCGCCCGTTTGTCCGTTCGTCACATTTTGCAAACCATTCGCCCTTCCGGTGCGTAATCATTCCTTCGGCAGCCCTTCTCTCCGGGCCGGCTTCCCTATATTCACCGTCAGGGAGTCCTCGCATGGCGATCTTCAATGACCAACTGAAGCACGCGCTCCGCAGGCTCGCGCGGGCGCCTCTCTTCACCACCATCACCCTCATCACGCTCGCCGTCGGCATCGGCGCCAACACCGTGATCTTCAGCGTGGTCGAAGGCGTTCTGCTCAAGCCTCTCAGCTATCCGCATCCCCGGCAACTGATCGGCATCTGGCACAACGCGCCCGGAATCGGCGCCGGTCTGATGCAGTTGAATATTGCGCCTTTTCTCTATTTCACCGATCGCGAACAGTCGAGCACGCTCGAAGACATCGGGGCTTGCGAGGACGACGACTTCAGCGTGACCGGCATCGGCGAGCCGGAGCACGTGGCGGGCATGGACGTGACCGACGGCGTATTGCCCATCCTGGGAGTCAGGCCCGTTCTGGGCCGTCTCTTCACCAGGCGCGACGACTCGCCGAACGTTCCCAAGACCGTGCTGCTATCCCACGCCTACTGGATCAGGAAGTTCGGCGGCAGCCCGTCGGTCGTTGGCCGCTCGGTCACCCTCAACGGTATCGCGCACGAGATTATCGGCGTCCTGCCCGGCGATTTCCACTTCCTCGACGAGCCGGACGTCGCGCTCTTCGTGCCCATGGGCTTCGACCGCAGCCAGGTCAAGCTGGGCAACTTCGACTATCAGGCCGTTGCCCGGCTCAAACCCGGTGTCACTCTGGCCCAGGCCACAGCCGACCTCAACCGCCTCATTCCCATTGCCCTGCGCAGCTTTCCTCCTCCGGACGGCTTCAGTGCCGACCTGCTGGAGAAAGCGCAGCTTTCGGCCGAGCTCCATCCCTTGAAGCAGGATGTCGTCGGCGACGTGGGCAATGTGCTGTGGGTGCTCATGGGGTCGATCGTCATTGTTCTTCTCGTGGCTTGCGCCAACGTCGCCAACTTGTTGCTGGTGCGCGTGGAAGGTCGCCGCCAGGAGCTCGCGATCTGCGCCGCGCTCGGCGCCGGCCGCGGGCGGCTTTCCGCCGGTCTGCTTCTGGAAAGCATGATCCTGGGGGTGGCCGGCAGCGCCGTCGGGCTGGCACTCGCCTATGGCGCCTTGCGCGTGCTCGTCGCCATGGCGCCCACCGGGCTTCCGCGCCTGAACGAGATCGGCATCGATCTGCCGGTGCTATGGTTCACGCTCGGCCTGGCGCTCTTTGTCGGCCTCGTCATCGGCCTGATTCCCGTCATCAAATACGCCGGCGAGAACCTGCAGAGCGGCCTCCGTGAAGGCGGCCGCTCCTTGAGCCAGGGCCGCGAGCGCCATCGCGCCCGCAAATCGCTCGTCGTGGTGCAGGTGGCCCTGGCGCTCGTGCTGATCATCTGCTCCGGCCTCATGATCCGCACCTTCTTCGCCATGACGCATGTCAATCCCGGATTCACGGGGCCGGACACGCTGCAGACCTTCCGCGACTACATTCCCGAGACGACCGTGCCCGAAGCGCAATCGGACCGCGTCGTCCGCATGCAGCAGGAGATTGCGGACAAGATCGCGGCGATACCCGGTGTTCAATCGGTCAGTTTGTCCACCGCGGTTCCCTTCGACGGGTACGGAACTTTCGATCCTGTCGTTGCGCGGGATCGTGTGTACAAGGAGGGCGAGATCCCGCCCGTCCGCAAATTCAAGTTTGTTTCGCCCGGCTTCTTTGCCACAATGGGCGCCTCGCTCGTTGCCGGCCGCGACTTCACCTGGGACGATACCTACGGCAAGCGGCCCGTGGCCATCGTCTCGGAAAGCACGGCCAGAGAGAATTGGGGCTCAGCCGCCAATGCGCTGGGCAAGCAGATTCGCGTCGCCAATACCGACGACTGGCGCGAGGTCGTCGGCGTCGCCGCCGACATGCACGAGGACGGAGTCGACAAGCCGGTGCCCACGGTAATCTACTGGCCGGTTCTGCAGGCGCGCTTCGAGGGCAAACCGGATTATGTCCGGCGCGACGAGGCCTTCGTGATCCGCTCGCCGCGGGCGGGCTCGTCGGCGTTCCTGAGCGAGGTGGAGCGTGCGGTCTGGTCGGTCGACGCCGATCTTCCCCTCGCCGATCCCTCCACGATCGGCGTGCTTTACACCAAGTCGATGGCGCGCACCTCGTTCACGCTAATCATGCTCTGCGTTGCCGGCAGCATGGCTCTTCTGCTGGGCATCGTCGGCATCTATGGCGTCATCTCCTATGCAGTCTCGCAGCGCACGCGAGAGATCGGCATCCGCATGGCCATGGGGGCGCAGCGCAGCGAGCTCACCGGACTTTTCGTCCGCCAGGGACTGGTTCTCACCGCCATCGGGATCGTTTTCGGCGTGGGCGTGGCGTTTGCCGCCATGCGATTGATGCGATCGCTGCTCTTCGACGTGAGCCCGATGGATCCCTCCACCTACGTCGTGGCCACGGCGTGCGTCGTCGCCATTGCCTGGCTCGCCTGCTATGTGCCCTCGCGGCGCGCCGCGGCGGTAAACCCGGTGGACGCGCTGCGCGCCGAGTAGCCGGAGCATCGCGGCGCCGGCCGTCTTGATGCCCGATACAAGAGGGTGCCCCAGGTCCCTGGGTTGGGACCTGGGATCCTGGATATCGACCGGCCGAATGGACGATGTTGACGCGAGCGGCCCGCACGCCTTACTGCGGCAACCCCCCATTCTTGCCCGCAAATACGCGCACCGTCACGCTGCCCGCCGGTTTGGCTCCGGCCATCGCCGTCCAGGTCAGTTCCTCCCAATGCGACTCGCCCGCCGGCGGCGCGGCAAGCTGTGCCTGGATGGGATAGCACTCACCCGGCCGCACGGGATACCGCGAGTACGCCATACGCTCCGTCCATCCTGCCGGCAGCCTGGGCTCGATTGCGATCTCCGCGGCGTCCGCGGTGCCATTGCACGCCAGAAAATCGAGGGTCAGCTTGCCGCTCTCGTCCGGTGTCGCCTCCGGCACGGGAATCAACTGCGCCAGCCCATCCAGATCGTGCGCCTTCCAGAACAACGCGTAGAAGCGCCATGGATCGCCGATTTCGAACGACAACCCGCTTCGAGTCTCCGCCTCGTACCCGCGCACGCGGGCAAAGTCGATCGGCCCCTGCGACACGCCCTCGAAAACATCCCCGGTCGCCGATCCGCCAACGAGCGACTTGCCGGGAATCAGATGCATGGGATCTTCGAATCCCGCATACGACCCGCTCCTGACCGCCTTCACGCCGATCTCACCCTCCTGTGTGAGGTAGAACGTCTGCTGCTCGGCCATCAGTTGCGCATACGATTTATGCCGCGAAGTCGAGATGTCGGTGTTGCGATACGTCGGGCCGGTTCCATCGATGATCGCCTTGCGAAAAGGCGACTTCACGGCCGGATCGTGCCAATAAGGCCCGAAGACCTCGAAGGCATCGCTGAAAAAATAGAGCTTCTTCGGCTGCCAGGGCCGCAGGCCCTCGGTCAGGTTGGCCATGCCGGTGCGGTCGCGCGGCGGCGACACCTGCCCGGGAAACCGCGTCGGATCTCCGGCAGCATCGAACGCCTCGACAGCGAGAACAGCCGAGGCCTGATGATCCTCGTGGTTCTCGCCCACCACCGGATCGGGCAGCCAGGTGAGAATTACCTCCGGCCGCGCGATGCGTACGATGCGGATTACCTCGTCGAGCGCCAGCCCGTGATTCCAGCTATCGAGCGAGCGCAGCACATTCTGTCCCGGCGTGTCGTGCCCGTTCAGGAACCAGACATTTTCGATTCCCCAGCCGGCGAGCGCGCGCCGCGCCTCGATCTCCCGTAACTGGCCCAGCGCCGCGCCGGCCTCAAATCCCGCGCTGTTTCCGCCTCCGTCGCCGCGCGTGCAGTAGACCACGGCGACGCGCTTGTGCTGGTCCAGGGCAATGCGCGCAAGATATCCGCCGATCACAACATCGTCGTCGGGATGCGCAACGACCAGAAGCAGGTCGGCTTTGTAACGGTCGTCCGGCTGCGGAAGCGACGGCGCCACTTGCGCCTGCGCTGCGCACATGGCCAGGCAAAATGCCAGCGTCACCGTCGCACTGCGAAATGTTTCGAATGTCATGAAACGAATCGTGGGTGCCCCAGGTCCCGATTCCGGGACCTGGGGAAGAAAGCAGCCAGCCTACAGCGAATCCTTGCCCGGCTCCAGCGCGCGGAACCCCTCGGACTTGGCGGCTTCCAGCATCTGCGCCGAGGAAGAGATGAAGATGACCTCGGTGCCCTGGAACATGTCCCGCGCCACCGCCGCCGCGCCCAGTTGCAGCGTGTCGGGCCAGCGCAGGCTGGTGCGGTCGAGCAGTTGCCGCGCCGCCTCCAGCACCGCCGGATTGAGCGGCTGCTGCACCATGCGCGCCGCCTCCATGCGCAGGATATCGAGCGCCGCGGTGGCGTCCTCGGCGGAGATTGTGCCGGAGCGCTCGCGTCGGCGGATGGCTCCATAAACTTCCAGCGGCGTCGAGGCGGAGATGAGTTTCCGATTGTCCTCGACGGCTTCCATCAGGTGGATCAGCGCGTCGGTGCCCGGCTCCTGCACAAAGAGCTTGGCAAAGGCCGTCGACTCGAGAAAATAGCAACTCACAAGCTTCCTCGCTCTTCATCGATCGCTTGAGCGATAGAGTCGCCGTGGATGGCCACGGGATGAAAACGCTGCGCCTCCTCCGGAATGCCGGCTTCGGCGCGATTGAGACGGATCGTGGTGGTCGGATAGGCCGGCGTCTTGGGGTTGGCGATCTTGCTGGTGAGCACCACGCCGCGCTGGATGGCCTCGGCCAGAACCGCCTGGCGCGACTCCGGATGCTGGTTCCAGCGGAATGCCTTGCGGGGAAGGAAGGAGTCGCGGAACCACTTCAGGGCGATGAAGGCATGCCCGCCCCGCTCGGCTTCCGCCAGCGCCGCGCACAGCTCCTTCACGCGCGCGTCCAGATCGGAGGGAATGACGGCCTGCTGGTTGTCTTCGTCCTCTTCGAAGCCGCGCTCGGCCGAGCCTCGCTGGCTGGTGCGGGCGGTCCGGGCAGCCGCATCCCCGTCGACGCGCTCGAAGTAGATGCGCAGCTCGTCCTCTTCCGGAGACCAGCTCTCTGCCGATGCGTTGCGGCGCTTGCTGCGGCCGTTCTCGCTGCATAACTCGACGATCGCCTGGTATCCCGCCGGCGCCAGAAAACGCAGCGCCCGGGCCAGCCCCGGATCGGCGGAAAACGCCAGCTCGTTGAGCGCCTCTTCAATAATCTCTTCCGCTTCCGGAATACTCAGGTTGCTTACGTCTACACTGCCCTGCATAGCCTTCGTAGATTTCATTCCGGTCTCCCAATACGGCGCCCTTCGCCGCCTGAGCGCTCCATCGTTCCGAATGCCTTCCAGGCCGGATGCCTCGGTTGCGTCTCCCCACCCTGCAGCAAGGGAAGCAAGGGCCAGAGTTCCATGTGGCGTTGGTGCAGAGGAGAATCCATCCACTGCCGCATCGGCGGTTCTTCCCCCGTCCGAAAACGGGGGAAAGCAAATCCATACGAGTTGCTGGATTTCTCGAGGGTATGCAAGGTGTTCAGGAGACGCAGGCGGCGCTTCCTCGGGGGGGAAACACCCTTTTCACTTGTCTTGTCGACCCCACATGGCTCAAGAAATACTAGTTAACCCACTTCATCTGCAGCTTGTACATCGAACAGTGTAACCCAAAAAACCGTGGGCGCATCCCCCATTGAAACAGGAAACCGGAGGGTTTTCGCGGAAAGCCCGTTGGGGAGACGGACAATCCGGCCAAAAAGTTGCGTCCTGCCGCTTTTTTGGCGACTCGGGAATTCGTACAATAGAGTCATGCGCCGTAGGTTGTTTTTGCTCCTGCTCGGCATGTTGTGTGCCCTCCCCGTTCTCGCCGATGCCCCGGCCTTTGACCTGACCGGCCCCAAGGTGGATGTTCACGTCAAGCGGGGCGACCTCACATTACCCATCGGCCAGGTTCCCAATCTGCTCCCCGGCGACCGCCTCTGGATCCATCCCGACCTGCCGGAAAGCCAGTCCACGCACTTCGTCCTCGTGATCGCCTTCCTTCGCGGAATCACCAATCCGCCGCCGCCGGAGTGGTTCACCCGCGTGGAAACCTGGTCGCGGAGCGCCCGCGAGGAAGGTGTCTTTGTCACCGTACCCCAGGAAGCCCAGCAGGCGCTCGTTTTTCTGGCTCCCGAGACCGGCGGGGATTTCAGCACCTTGCGCGCTGCCGTGCGCGCGCGTCCCGGCGCGTTCGTTCGCGCCGCGCAGGACCTGCAGGCGGCCAGTTGGGACCGCATGCGCCTCAATGCGTACCTGAATGCGGTCAGGGTCACTTCGGCCGGCGATCAGAAGCTGCTCAAGGAGCGGGCCGAAAAAGCCGCCAAGACCCTGGGCATCCGCCTCGACCAGCAATGTTTCGACAAGCCGACCGACCAGCAGGCTCCCTGCCTCACGCAGCACACCGACGGCCTGGTCCTCGACGACGCCAACACCCAGGGCATGATCACCCAGTTGGCCAACGGCGCCGCGGGCGACCTGATGAACCAGCTCAGCAATGCGCCTTCGGCGGGTTCGGGAATCTACAGCCCCTACGTCGGCGCCATCCTCGACACGGCCAGAATCCTTTCCTCGCTGCATACGGCGCACTTCCAGTACATTCCGGCGCTGGCGCTGCCGCAGAAGGACACACTGAATCTTCACCTCAACTTTCCGCCCTCCTTCCGCGATCCGAAATCGGTGATCGTGGTGGCGCTGCCGCCGGTGGGTCCGGCCCTCCCGCCTCCGCTGCATCTGGACGACCCCATGGAAAGCTATTGCGTGCAGAAGCCGGCTCTGGCGCTGGAGGCCGAAGGCGGGCCGCTGGTCTTTGCCACGCAGATGGCCCATTCGCTGACTCTCGTCGTCAATACGCGCCTCGGTCCGGTCGATGTTCCGGTGACGGCCGATGCCGCTGCCGGCGGTTTTGTCTTCGACCATTCCGCCCCCGCGCTGCCCGGCGGCGAACTGACCGGCGAAGTGAAGGGCAAATGGGGGTTCGACGACTGGGAGGGGCCGCGCTTTACCCTGCGCGCGCCCGAGCCGGGGAAGTGGACGCTGGCGCCAGCCGACCAACTGGCTTTGATCGTCGGCCGCCAGGATACCCTCCATCTCGAGGGCTCGAGCTGCCTCTGCGTCGAGAAAGTCGACGAGAAGACCGCTACCGGGGATGCGATGAAGCTGACCTGGAAGGCGGCCAAGCCCCAGACGCTGGAAGTCTCCATGCCCATGAAGGACGCGTCTCCGGGCAATGTCACCATCGAAGTCCACCAGTATGGACTGGCAAACGCGGACACGATCTCTCTCCAGGCCTACGCCGAGGCGGCATCGCTCGACCACCTCACGCTCAGCTCCGGAGACCTCGTCGCCGACTTGACCGGCACGCGGCTCGACGAGGTGGAAAAGGCCACGCTGAACGGCATTACGCTCGCGCCCAACGGCCTGAAGCGGGTGGAGGATGTCGATCATCTGTCCATGAAAACGGCCGACTCGACCGCCGGTCTCGAAGCGGGAAAGAGCTACATGGCCGCCGTGAAACTGCGCGACGGACGCCAGCTCAGGGTCCCGGTTACGGTAGACCCGCCGCGGCCGCAGATCGTCTTGTTGAGCAAGGGCGTGCAGGACGAAGCCAGCGAATCGCCGTCGCCCGTTCATCTCGGCAGCCCCGACGATCTCCCCATCGACGGCCGGCTCGTTTTCTTTTTCAGATCCCGCGTCCCGGAGACCTTTCCCCGCGACGAAAAAATCGAAGTGGCCGCCGACGACAGCAGCTTTCACACCATGCTGTCGGTGGCCGACGGCAGCCTGATGCTGGAGGACTCCGCAACCGCTCTCGGCGTCGTCGAACCGCTGGCCAAATTCGGTCCCTCGGCCTTCGGCCCGCTGCGCGTGCGGCCCGTGTCGGCCGACGGCGTCGCCGGAGACTGGCTGGAACTGGGAACCCTGGTTCGCGAGCCGGGTTTCGGCGCGCTTCGATGCCCGCGTTCGAACGCCCGGCCCTGCACCCTGAACGGCAGCAATCTCTTTCTGGCGCGGTCTTTCTCGGCGACGCCCGGCTTCGAAAATGCGGTCGACGTGCCGCCGGAGTTCACCGGGACGCAACTCACCGTGCCCCATCCCGCCGGCGGCGTCCTCTACGTCAAGCTGCGCGACGATCCCGCGACGGTTCAGACGCTCAACCTGACTCCCACGCCTGTTTTTCCCATAGCTCCGCCGGCGCCGCAGACTTCGGCCGCTCCGCCCAAACCTCCGGCCACAACTCCTGCGCCGGCGCCTCCCGACGTTCCGGCGGCCAACCAGCCCGCTCCGCCGGCGCCGCAGCCCACGACATCCACGGCTCCGCAAGCCGCGAACAATCCTGCCTCATCCGCGGCGGCGCAGGCCGCGCCTCCCGGCGGATCGAAGTCTCCCGCACCCAAGCCTGAGCCGTAACAAGATTCCACATTCATTGCACAGGTTGCGGAAAGACTCCAATTACGGGCAGTTTTGAAAGGGCACGGCTTCTGCCGTGCCGCGAGAGCTCTTTCCTCGCGGTCTTCCTCGCGGGCTTCAGCCCATGCGCGACGCCTCGTGCCGGAATTCGTCTCCGGTTCGCTCTTTTTCCGCAGCCTCTATAACCGGAGCAACACAAGCTGACTTGCTCTGAAAGCGCCCCCTGAACGAAACATGGGACAGGGCGCAGCGATGGCGGAAGCGCTCTGGCTCCCGCGGCTCTCAGTGGATGTGCTTGTTATCGAAGTGCATGGCGTCGCCCGCTTCGGACTTGTCCTCCTTCGAACTCGTAGCGAAGAAGATGCATGCGAAAAACACCACAATAATGACCGGCACGACGACAAACGGCGATGCAATGTCCAATTCGGCAACCTCCGTGACTCAAGGCTATCAAATCACGATTCCTGCGGGAATGCTACCTGGCCCAATCCTCCACGGGCTGCCGGTTTGAGTCGTGATCGGGTCCCGGATCCTGCCTCTCGCAATTGCGCTACACTGGCACTCACGCCAGTACAAGACTACGGGCCGGCCTGTCATGACGTCCGAACAATGGCAACGGATCAAGGACCTGTTCGGTCAGGCTCTGGAGCTCCCGCCGGAGGAGCGGGACTCTTTCCTCGATCGGGCCTGCGGCGCCGATCGCGCCATGCGGGACGAGGTCGACGCTCTCCTGGCGGAAGAGAAGGTCGTCCGCCCAAGCTTTCTTCAATCCCGGCCTCGCCTTGAGGAATACGGGAACGCTCGCGAAGTCCCGAATGAGGCGGCAGATGAGCGACGCGCGGGCCAGATCATCTCCGAGCGCTTCGAGCTTGTCCGCCGGATCGGTGAAGGCGGCATGGGGCAGGTCTGGCTGGCGGAGCAGAGATCGCCGGTCCGGCGCCAGGTCGCCCTCAAACTCATCCGGGCCGGCATGTACGACGAGTCGGTGGTCAAGCGTTTCCAGGCCGAGCGCCAATCGCTGGCCATCATGGATCACCCCACCATCGCCAAGGTCTTCGACGCCGGCACAACCCCGCAGGGCCAGCCGTACTTCGTCATGGAGTATGTTCCCGGCCTGCCAGTCACCGAATACTGCGACCGGAAGAAACTCAGGATCGCCGACCGCCTGGAGCTGTTCATCCAGGCATGCGAAGGCGTGCAGCACGCGCACCAGAAAGCCGTCATTCACCGCGATCTGAAACCGGCCAACATTCTCGTCGTGGAGATCGACGGCAAACCTGTGCCGCGCATTATCGACTTCGGTCTGGCCCAGGCCACCACGCCGCAACCCGATGGCGAGACGTTCGTCACGCAGGAGGGGTTTTTTATCGGAACTCCCGGATACATGAGTCCGGAGCAGGCCGACCCGAACATCGACGATCTCGACACCCGCACGGATGTCTACTCTCTGGGTGCGGTTCTCTATGTTCTTCTGGCCGGCACACAGCCGTTTGAAACCGGGAACGGGAAAAAACTGCCTCTCGACCAACTGATCAGGAAGCTGCGCGAAGAGGAACCACCCAGCCCGAGCGCGAAGGTAAGCGGCGATCGCGAGAGACTGACCGCAACCGCCGAATCGCGAGGCGCCGCGCCCAAACAGCTCACCCATCAGCTTCGCGGCGATCTTGACTGGATCACGATGAAGGCGCTGGAAAAGGACCGCGCCCGCCGCTACGGCACTCCTTCCGAGCTGGCAGCCGATATCCGCCGTTATCTGAATCGCGAGCCCGTCAGCGCGCGTCCCGCCAGTACCGGCTACCGGTTGCGAAAATACGTTCAGCGGCACACGGCACTGGTGGCGGGGATCGCAACGGTCGTCTTCGTGCTGCTCGCGGGCGCGGCGTTCAGTACATACGAAGCCATTCGCGCCAGGCAGGCGCAACAGGCGGCTCTCGACCAGCGCGACCTTGCGGAGCGGCGTTTCAACGATGTGCACAGGCTGGCGAGCGATGTCATCTTCAATCTTCAGAACCAGCTTCTGGCCATCCCCGGTACCACGCAGGTGCGGAAAGATCTGGTCGCGGTCGCGCTCAACTACCTCGATGCCCTGGCCAAAGACGCGGCCGCCGATCGGCCGCTGCAAGGGGAACTGGTAGCCGCATATCTCCAAATGGGCGAGATTCAGGGCGATCCCGGAGGAACGCAAAACCTTGGCGACCTGCCGGCCGCGCTGGAGAGCTACTCGAAGGCCGAACGACTCGCGCGGGCGCTTGTTGCGCAAGCTCCCACCAGCCGGGCGCTGGGGGCGCTGGCAGACGCCCTGATGGCGCAGGCGCGCGCGGCCCATTTTGCCAACCAGCCCGCCAGGGCTGCCGGCAAGGCGATGGAAGCCCTTGCGATCGCCCGCGAACGGGTCCGGTCCGATCCCGCGGACGATGGCGCGCAGTTCCAGCTTGGAGCCGCGCTGCAGTCCGCCGCCCTGTTTGGCGGCACGAACAATGCGGTCCCTTATCTCGAGGAGCAAACATCCTTGTTCGAACGCATACTGGCCCGCAATCCGGGCGATTCGACCCGCGGGCGAAATGCCGCTCTGGCGCACAAGTACCTCGCCGGGTATCTGATCGCCGGCCCGGACCTGGATCGGGCGTTCCCGCATCTCAAGCGAGCCGAAGAACTGGATGAAGCCGCCGTTCGCGCGGCGCCGGGCAATCCGGACCGCAAGATGGGTCTCGCCATCGACCTGAGCCAGTGGGCCGAGTACTACGAGGGAAAGAAAGACTATGCCACCGCGATCCGGTATACGCGAGCCTCCCTGGCCATCCGCCGTTCGCTGGCGTCCGCCGACCCGAAGGACAACTGGGCGCAGGAGAGGCTTTCCTACATTCTGAGCGAACTCGGAGACTTGCAGCTCCACGTGTCGGCGAACGATGCCCTGGCGAGCTACGAGCAGGCCAGATCGGTTGCGGAAAAAGTCCAGACCGAATCGTTGCGGACAAGACTTTTGGCGCGGTCGATTGCGGGCACGGGCGACGCTTACCGCGCGCTCGGCGATATCGGACGCTCCTGCGCCGCCTACTCGGAATCGATGAAGCTGTTCCAGGCGGTTGCAAGGTCCGATCCCGCCGATGAAAGCCGGGCCGGGGCGACCGCGAAAGCCTACTCCCGTTGCGCTGTCGCGAATCGATGATGTCGCACTTGTCAGCCGCTGCTCTGCCCCCGGCTCAAAGACGCAGTCCTGGGCCTGTCGCCGGCAACGATTCCATTTTGCGCGCGACCCGCGCGAGCGCAATTCCCGAGTTACTGTATCCCGAAGCCGCTACGCTCAAGTCGACGCGACCCGAGGGAGCGCCGGCCCTGGGCATCGCAAAAGAGGACACACTATTTCCTGAAACGGTCTAGCGACCGGGGTCGGCCCCGTTTTCAATCCAGGTCAGGGCCAGGCTGTGCCAATCGGGATGAGCGGCGGCATTGATGTAACGCTCATAGGAATCGATTCCGGATTCATGCGCGAGGCGCTGGAACTGCATGGTAACGGTTGCCGATTGCAAAATGACGCAACTGCGCTTCATGCCGGCCTTGCGATACATCTGTTGTCCCGCAACCATGACGGGCTGCGCATCTGGCTTCAGGCCGCCAGGGCGAAGGTCGCGCATGTCGATGAGGACGCCGAACGATTTTGGTGCGCCGGCCAGCTTTCCTCGCGATTCCTCGCGCCAGGAAATCATCTCATCCAGGTCAACGGTCCCGCCGAAGGTGAGTTCATAGCCATAATCTTGCTTGGAAATCCTGTACATTTTTGCTCCTATAAGACATTCATCGACGGGAAGCGAAAGTACATGAGCATACGTGTTCCAACACTCGCGAGCCAGCACTCCTCCTTCGGCGCGGCGTTCGTAATTCTCATCCCCTGGAGCTTTCGCTATGCCTGCGAGGGGGGCAGCACCGCAGTGCGCGTAACCGAAGTGACGCTGATGTCGTCTGCCTGGCCGAAATTCTCCGCCGCGCTCGCCGGGTGCCGGGTGCCCCGGGTCCCTGGGTTGGGACCCGGGATCGAATGTACCGGAGCACTTTACTCTTCCTTCGGTCCGCCGTGCGGATAATCCACGCGAATCGTCAGAATTTCGTACGGCTTGATCGGCGCCTTCACCACGTCGCCGGTCACGCTGAGCGGATCGCCTTCCGGCTGTTCCATCAGGTTGGTGACCGTGGCTCCCGTCGCGCCCGGCGGCACGTGGAATTCGACGGTCGAGTCTTTCCCGGCCCACTCATAAACGCGGAAGATCAGCCCTTTCGCGTCCTCGGCCTTCTTCACCGCCGTGAGCACGACGTTATCCGGCGTGACCGAAGCGAACGAGTGCTCGGCGGGAAGCGAGCCTGCGTGGGTAGTCGCGGCCACAGCCTGGAGCGGATAGTCGTACTCCCAGCCTTTGCGCACCGTCAGCGCGTCTTTCCACGACCCGGCATGAGGATAGACGGCATAGTGGAAATGGTGATGGCCCATGTCGGCCTCGGGGTCGGGCCACTTGGGCGAGCGCAAAAGCGAGATACGCAGCAAATTGCCCACCGCATCATATCCATACTTCGTCTGGTTCAGCAGGCTCATGCCGTGTTTGCCGTCGCCCAGATCGACCCAGCGCATCGCCGCCGCTTCGAACTGCGCCTTCTCCCAACTGTTGTTGCGCGTCGTTGCCCGCTGGATTGTCCCGTAAGGAATCTCGTAGGTCGCGAAATCGCTGGTCGCCGCCAGCGCAAAAGCCGCCTTGAGAAGGATGTGCGATTCGTGCCAGTCGATCTCATTGCCGATGTCTACGTATTCCGCATTCGGCGGAATGCCGATCGTCTGCACGAACTTCGAGCTCTGCCAGTGCTTTGTAACGCGAATGACCGGATTGCCGAAGTGATCCTTCGTCAACTCCACCGAGTCGGCTTCGTCGAGCTTCGTTGGCGGCTGGTCCAGCGTGCCCGGATCGATATTCCACGCGTCGTAATCTTTCGGCGTGTCCTTGAACGCCTGCAGCTCGTTGCCGCAGCTTCCCGGAGCGAGCGTCTCGAAGCCTGCTTTCTTGTCATAGAGGCTGGTAAAGCAACCGCTCTTTTTGTCAACGGTCACCCGCACAAATTGGTTTTCCAGCGTCGCCGCGTCGGCCGAGTCGCGCGACTGCGTCTCCGGCGCCATCCCCTTGGCGATCTGCTGCTGGCTCAGATGAACCACCTTGTAACCCAACGCAGGAACATCATCGACGTGAACGCGCGCTTCGGTCACGCCGGTCTCCTTGTCGAACTCCATCTCGTCGGAATCGAGCAAAGACTTCTGCGCCGCTGCGCCAGTTACCGACACTCCGGCCGGGGTGGGCTTGGGCAGTTGCACGCGCACCGTCACATCGCCCGAGCGTTGCCAGCCTAACGGGTTGTAGACGACGACCGGGATGCCGGCGCCGTTCGTGTCGATGCGCGCGCCGACGGTATCGAGCGACTTCTCGCCGATCTCGTTCGTCGACCAGCGCACGACATCGTAGTCCTTCTGCGCGTCCTTGTAGATGATGCCGATGCCCGATCTCGCCGCCAGGTCGTGGAACTGGTTGAAGAGCACCTTCTTCCAGTCTTCGGTCAGTTCCGCGCCGGGGTAGCGCCGCCCGTCGAGCCAGGCAAGCGAAGCCCACTTCTCCGCGTTCAGCGTCTCTTCTTCCGCGGTCCGCATGTTGCGCTTGTGATTGGCCTGCGTGGTAAACACGCCGCGGTGGTACTCGAAGTAGAGCTCGCTCTTCCAGGTGGGAATCGAAATCTTCCCCGGCACATCCGGCGGCGGCGTATAGCCCTTGGCGATCGACTGGTAATTCCACGTCTTGCTCTCCGGCGCAACCTCCTGCTCCACGGCC
The DNA here is from genome assembly GCA_030039035.1 of Acidobacteriaceae bacterium. Taxonomy (GTDB): domain Bacteria; phylum Acidobacteriota; class Terriglobia; order Terriglobales; family Acidobacteriaceae; genus Telmatobacter. The sequence goes on from JASHQQ010000014.1 coordinate 17,102, forward strand.
GTGAAATAGGGCTGCGTGATCCCGAACTCGTACTTCGGCGTGATGTGCCCCGGCGAAGCCCAATGGTCGCCTTCGTCCAGCATCGCCCGCGTCGGCCCGCCGCCGTGGTCGCCGATGCCGTAGAGATCCATCATGTCCATCATTCCCGTCGCGCGCTGCCGCGCCTGCGCCAGGTCGGCCGCCAGCCGCACCGGATTCAGGTTGTC
>JASHQQ010000120.1 GCA_030039035.1 Acidobacteriaceae bacterium
AAATACGGTTTCAAGTCGGCCAAGTCGATCGTGACGGTCAAATTCGTCGACAAGCAACCGAACACCACCTGGAACGACATGGCGCCCAACGAATATGGCTTTTACTCCAACGTGAACCCCCAGGTGGATCATCCCCGCTGGAGCCAGAAAACCGAGCGCCGCATCGGCCTGCCGTTCTATGCGCAGCGCAAGGAAACTCTCATGTTCAACGGCTACAGCGACCAGGTGGCGTCGATGTATGCGGGCATGAATTTGAAAAAGTACTACTGACGGGGACTGAGGGACTAAGGGACTGAACGGTTCTTATGATGAGCAGGGCGCCGTCGCGTCAATCTCAGGTCCCCGGAACCGGCTGCATGCTTTGTGACAGGGCACGGCTTCAGGCGTGCCGCAACTGCCGTAAAATGAGTGCGGCCTTAGCCGCTGAGGGAAATGCGGAGTCCTTGATCAGAGTCCCCTTAATGTCTTCGCAGTTGCTTTTGTCCGAATTCTAAGTCCTCAGTCCCTCAGTCCCTTAGTCCCTTAGTCCCTCAGTCCCTTAGCCCCTCAGTCCCTTGGTCCCTTGGTCCCTTTTTTATGAATCGCTCGATCATCCTCCTGCTCAAGTCGCTCACCTGGATCGCCTGCCTCATTCCCGTCGGCCGGCTGGTGTGGGGCGCGATCGTGAACAATCTTGGTCCGGACCCCACCGCAACCATCACCTTTTCCACCGGCTACACCACGCTGATGTTGCTCACCATCACACTGGCCATCACGCCGGTGCGCCGGCTCATTCCCCGCCTCGGCTGGATCGTCCGCTTCCGCCGGCTGCTCGGCCTGTTCGCCTTTTTCTACGCCACGCTGCATCTGTTCACCTACATCGCCCTCTATGCCGGCTTCAACGTGCGCGCCATGATCGACGACATCGACAAGCGCCGCTTCATCACCATGGGCGTAACCGCGTGGCTGCTGCTGTTGCCGCTGGCGCTCACTTCGACCAACTGGGCCATTCGCAAGCTGGGCGGCAAGCAATGGGCCCGCCTGCACATGCTCATCTACGCGGCGGCGGTCTGTGGAGTGATTCACTACTGGTGGCAGGTCAAGACCGGCGTGCTCACGCCGATGCGTTTCACCATCGTGATCGCGGTGCTGCTGCTCATCCGCCCGGTGCTCGCTCTGCGCCAACGGATGCGGACGCGCAGCGCCAGGGCAAACCTCATGCAGCCCGGCTAAGGCAGTTCAAGAAATTCTGTAGACGAAGAGAGATCGCTGAGTCGCAGCGACCAGCAGGGAGCGGCGACCTTGGGCAAGGATTCAAGGTACACACTATTTCTTGAACTGCCCGAGTTTTGTGAGTCAGAATTCCGGAGCGCAAAAAAACCGCTGTCATCCTGAGCGGAGTTTGCTGCGCTTTTTGCGGCAAACAGAGTCGCAGGATCCGCGGTTCGGGATTTCGACTTGTGCCGCGAATTTCGGACCCGCAACACTGGTTCTACTTCATATCTGTCGGGCTGTCGCGCAAAACGGACGTAAAAGGGAAGGTCAATTCCCCGTGGGAATGATGCCCGCGTTCTCGACCATCAGGATGATGGTGCGCTCCGGCGCGCGGGTGCGATGCACCACGCCCCTGGGCACGACAAATCCCTGCCGTGGCGCAAGCTCGATGGTTTGGTCTTCGAGATCGATCAGGAACCGGCCGTCGAGGACGAAGAAAAACTCGTCGTCCTCGTCGTGCTTGTGCCAGTGATACTCGCCTTGCATCACGCCCAGCCGAACCACCGAGCCGTTCACCTTGCAGAGCGTCTGGTTGTACCACTGGAACCGGCAGGCGTCGGCGAGGGCCTGCACGTCGATCAGCTCGAGCGCCGGGTGCAGGATGTTGAGGCGGGTTTCGTAGGGAAAAGCGGCGGTCGATTCGGCCATAGCGCGGTCCTCGAGGAAAGGATAGCGCGGCGACGATGCGCCGCGCCGGGAAATGCCTTTGATCAAGCCGGGCCTTGTAACCGGGCAATGACTTTACAGGCTGCGGAAAAACTCTCCGAGGCAGGGCTTTGTAACAGGGCATGACTTGCCGGGCTCCCCGACAAGCCGGCTTTGCTGGTTGGGGTGGCTTGAGTCGTGCCGAAAAATCGCCCCGATTCATCGCGGGCTTTTGGCGCCTGCGTGAGAACTCGTTTCGGCATGTTTTCAGTGTGCGAATTGGAGGGAGCAGCAGCCTTCAGGCTGCTGAATCAGCGCAAAGCAGCGAAGTGGCTTTAGCCACGGGCCCTTTGAAACCGGCTTTGCATCGCCCAGCGACGCAATTCGTCTCAGCTTGGCCCTTTTTTCGCAGCCTCTTCAGTCGTGCCGAAAGAGCCGAAAGAAAAATGAATGGGGCTTCAGAGTGTGCGTGAAAACTCGTTTGGGCAAATCTTCCGTGTCCGAATTGGAGGGAGCAGCAGCCTTCAGGCTGCTGAATCAGCGCAAAACAGCGAAATGGCTTCAGCCACGGGCCCTTTGAAACCGGCTTTATGGCCTTGGGCCCGGGTTCTCACGCAGACACTTCAGCCCCGGGGGACAGACTTTGAGGGCCTATCAGAGCTTCCCTAATGGGCAGGATGATTGTGATCGAAGCTGATCACGCGGGTGATCTTCCACGCGCCGTCCTTGAACTCCCAGAGCTGGACAAATTTGGCGTCGCCCACATTGCCGGGGTCGTCGGGATGGCTGAAGCGGTGGATGCCGATCTCCACTGCGCCATAGCCCTTGAGCGGATAGACCTCGAGCGTGCCCGGAACAAGCTCGCGATGCACCTTGCCGCAAATGTTGTTCTTGATCGCTTCGAGAAAAGGCTGCTTGCCCACCATCAGGCCGGTCTGGTCGTGGTAGAACTCGAGATCGTCGGTGACCATCGACCCCATCGTATCGAGGTCGCAGTGGTTGTAGGCGTCGAAGAGCTTCGTGTCGAGCGCGGCGATGGTTTTGTAGAGCGAGTCGCCGGCGGGCAGGCCATTATCGGATTGGCTGGCTTGCGCGTCGGCGGCGAAAGGCATGATCGCAAAAGCAGCGAGCAAGATGATCGTTGCGAATATTCGATTGAACAATGGATTCGTCCCCTTGATAGAGCCGGAATGCTCGCCCATTTCCGCGGATTTCATGGCGGTCATCGGT
>JASHQQ010000121.1 GCA_030039035.1 Acidobacteriaceae bacterium
TCTCAAAAGTTCAAAGCCATGTTCGAGTCGAAGCTGGAGAAGGAAGTCACCTGACTCCTTAGTCCCTATTCCCTCATCCTCACGGATACATTCTGTGCAGCATGCGCGCGAAGGGAATGGTTTCGCGCACGTGCTCCAGGCCGCAGATCCAGGCCACGGCGCGCTCGATGCCCATGCCGTAGCCGGCGTGGGGGACCGAGCCGTAGCGGCGCAGGTCGAGGTACCACTGGAAAGCCTCCATGGGCAGGTGGTGCTGCTCGATGCGCCTGCTGAGCAGCTCGAAGCTGGAGACGCGCTGCGAGCCGCCGACGATTTCGCCGTAGCCCTCGGGCGCGAGCACGTCGACGCACAGCGCCCAGCGCGGGTCGGCGGGGTCGGGCTCCATGTAGAAGGCCTTCACCTCGGCCGGGTAGCGATGCACCATGACCGGCCGGTCGTACTGCGCGCTGAGCCAGGTCTCGTCGGGCGAGCCGAAGTCGTTTCCGTACTCGAAGGGCTGCTCGAGCTCGCCCCTTTTGTGCGCTTCGTTAAGGCGTTCCACGGCTTCGTCGTAGCGCAGCCGCGGGAAGGGCGGCTTGATGGTTTCCAGTTTTGATTTGTCGCGGCCGATCGTCTCGAGCTCGGCCGCGCGATTCCTGAGCACCGACTGCACGATATGCGAGAGATGGTTTTCGGCCAGCTCCATCAGGCCGTCAAGATCGCAGTAGGCCACTTCGGGCTCGATCATCCAGAACTCGGTGAGATGCCGGCGCGTCTTCGATTTTTCCGCGCGGAAGGTGGGGCCGAAGCTGTAGACCTTGCCCAGCGCCAGCGCCGTGGACTCGATGTAGAGCTGGCCGGACTGCGTGAGGTACGCCGGGTCGCCGAAGTAGTCGACGGGGAAGAGCGTGGATGTGCCCTCGCAGGCGGCCGGCGTGAGGATAGGCGGGTCGGTGCGGATGAAGCCATTCGAGTCGAAGAATTCGGCCGCGGCGCGCATGATTTCGGCGCGGATGCGCAGGATGGCCGACTGCCGCGGCGAGCGCACCCACAGATGCCGGCGCTCCATGAGGAAGTCGACGCCGTGCTCCTTGGGCGTGATGGGGTAGGGGTCGGACTCGGGCACGCGCTGCACTACCGCGACGTCTTCGACGTCGAGCTCGTAGCCGCCCGGCGCACGTTTGTCGGCGCGCACCTTGCCGGCGACGATGACGCTCGACTCCTGGGTGAGATTTTTGAGATCTTCAAAGACGCGCGGCGCGACGCTCTTGACGTGCGCCACGCCCTGGATGGTTCCTGTGCCATCGCGAAAGATGGGAAAGAGCAGCTTGCCGGATTCACGCGAGTTGTAGAGCCATCCGCGCAGCGTGACGGAGCGGCCCTCGTATTGGCCGATGGTTGCAATGGTGGCGACGGGTGCGGAGGTTGTTGAGGTCCCGGTGGTGGGGGCAGCGGATTCTTCAGGCATGGATTGAACGCTTTCGATGCGAAGATGATGACTGTTCAGGATAGCGCGGGGACGCGAAAAGAAGGGTTCAGGGTCCGGCGTCCAGCGTGAGGGCCGAGGGAACAGGGAACAGGGGGGATTGATACAGGGCAATCGCCTGAATGGAGTCTTGTCGGGCATTTGCAGCGATCGCGCCGCCTATACGGGGCTCCGGCAATTTTTTTGGCCCTGCTTCCCAGCGTTGAAACGCTGGGCTAACGAACCTGGCGCCTACGGCGCAGGCTTAGCGTTTGGCCAGCGCGGCGGCCAGCGCCTGGTCGATCGTGGTATGAACGAACTGGAATCCGGCACCGCTAATCCGGGAAGGAAAGGCGCGGCAGCCGGAGAGCAGCGCTTCGTCGGCGAATTCGCCGAAGCGGAGGCGGAGCGCGCCGGCGGGAACCGGCATGAACGCAGGCCGATGGAGCTGGCGCGCCAGGGCGCGGGCGAACTGCGCGTTGGTGACGGGGTTGGGCGCCGTGAGATTCACGGGACCCGAGATCGAGGGATGCTCGAGCAGAAAAAAGATGGCCGAGATCAGGTCGGTGAGGCTGATCCAGCTCAACCATTGCGTTCCGGGGCCGAGCCGGCCGCCCAGTCCCCAGCGGAAGACGCGACGAAGCCGGGCGACCATGCCCGTCTCGTCAGGGGCAAGGACAACGCCCATGCGCAAATGCACGACGCGGATGCCGGCATCGATCGCCGGCTGCGCTGCCTCCTCCCATCGCCGGCAAAGGTCGGCAATGAATCCGGAGCCGAGGGTCGACGACTCATCCAGCAACTCCTCGCTGCGGTTGCCGTAGATTCCCGAACCGGAGGCAACGAACAGCGCCTGCGGCGGATGGTGCAGGCTTGCGAGGGCCGTGGCGAGGACGCGTGTCGAGTCCACGCGGCTGGAAACGATCTCGCGCTTGTAGGCCGGCGTCCAGCGATGCGCCGCGAGATTGGCTCCGCACAAATGGATGGCAGCGGTCAGTCCCTCCAGCAATTCGGGCCGGGCAATGGGTGGAGTGGCGGTGTAGTTCCACGGGATTTCTCCGGAAATGGAGACCGCTACGTATTGCAGCGTGCGCGAACTGTTGCCCGGACCCTGGCCGGATTCCTTGCCGGAGGGCAGGGCATTTGCAGCGGTGCGTGGAACCGTCGTCGAGCGCGAGAGCTGCAGCGACGGCATCTGGCGGGCCGACATGGCATTGCGGATGGCCCGGCCCAGCATTCCCGAGGCGCCGGTCAGCAGGTACTTGCCCGAGGCAGGATCCATAATCACAGGATGGACGGCAGCTCCTTGGTAATGAGCATGTTACGAATTTTATTAGTCACAAGGCTTTAGCGCCATGAGAATTGTTTTTGATGTACACAACATCACAAGCTGTATAGCATCCAAGTATGGGAACGGCGTTTCGCGGCATCGAATGCCGGAGGAGCAATGGCCGAAGCAGCGGTGGCAGTACAAAGCGAAAAGACGCAGAAGTCCCAGGTGGACGCGGAGACGACGGAGCGGTTCATTGCGGAAAAGCACATCGGCGAGCGCATCAAGCGCCTGCGCCTGAAAAAGTCGATGGGACTGGTGGAGCTAGGCAGGCACACGGGGCTCTCGGCCAGCTTTCTATCGCAGCTCGAGACCGGGCGGGTGGTGCCCACGTTGCGCAACCTGGCGCGCATCGCCATGGTTTTTTCCAAGGACCTGTCGTATTTCTTCGAGACCGAGCCGCACCCCATGTTCCGGGTTCATCGGCACAAGGAGCGCGTGAGGCTGCCGCAGACCGGAGTCGAGGCGCCCACATACTTCTTCGAGAGCCTGGGCTATATGGTGCCCGACCGGCACATGGATCCGTATTATGCCGAATTCATTCCTCTCACCCACGAGAGCGAACCCAAGCCCCACCTGCACCAGGGATACGAGTTCCTGTATCTGATGGATGGAGAGCTTTCGATCCGGCACGGCGATCAGGAAGTGACCCTGGAGGCCGGCGACGCGGTGTATTTCGACGCGGGCACGCCGCACTCTTACCGCTGCGCCGGGAAAAAGCCCGCGGGGGCGATCATCGTGACGATGCATCAGCCGGCGCCGGCTCCCGGCGGAGGGGCGGTTCGGCCCATCGCTCCGCATCCGGGATCGAAACCGGCGCCAGGCGGCGCAGCGCCCGGAGCCAGCGCGGCTTTCGCGGAAAGGCGGTAGGCCGCGGCCACGGCATCGGGCCGGAATGACCATGAAAACCGGCCTGCGATGCGGCCGCGGTTTTACCGGTTGAAGCCGATATAGCTCCGGCCGCAATAAAGCCGGAATCCCCCGACTGGGTCCGTGGTCACCTGCAGCGGCACGGGACGTTTCATCTCCGCATCCTGCGAGGCAGGCACGGTGAGCAGGTCGTGCGCCCCCACGTCCGTCACGACGAATTTGTCGCCGACAAAGCCGACTCCATAGACGCCCGCCGCCAGATCCTGCCCGCCGATCTTCAGCGGAACCTCGGTGATGAAATAGGCCTGATATTTGGCCTGGATGTCGCTTGAGTAGCCGCTCGTATCCACGAGCGTGGCGAGCATGTAGTACCCATCGGCGAATTTCACCCCTCCGGAGTTGCGCAATTGGGTCGTCGCCGACTGCGCCTTGTAGTAGACCTTGTCGGGCAGCAGCTTTTGCGTATCGGTCCGCGTGAGCACCGTGCCGTTCGATTGCGCCGCGACAGCCGCAGGCGCCGCCACCATCGCCGCAGTCACCGTGCCAGCGGCTGCCCATCTCAGGATCGTTTGCCAATTCATTGCCATGGTCCTCTTTCCGATTCCGTGAGGAGTATAGCGCACCGTCGGGTGCGCAGGTTCACGATGTGCTCAGTTGTCGATCGACAGCACGTCGTAGAAATAGTCGATTGAAGCCTTCTTGACCGGCGAGGGCAATCCGGGCAGGCTGACCGACTGCTCGGCGGAGTTATTTCCCCTGATCGCCAATTCGCCGAGGCGCGCGACCTTGCCGTCCGCCAGTTCAAGATAAACGGGCACCAGCATTTTGAATTCGGGAGAGACACCCGACTGCGTGAGCTTGAAGCGGAGCGTCGACGCATCGCCATTCCGGGCGACATTCCCTTCGAAGTGATACACGGGGAGAGCGGTTCCATAGACATACTGGTTGAAGAACCAGTCCATGCGGCGGTTGCCGTCGAGATCCATTTCCGTGCTCATGTGTTTTTCCACAACGGCCTTGAAATCCTCGGTCGTGGCCACCCGCAGTTTGTAAGTATTCACAAAATCGTGCATGGTGGCGATGAATCGCGCGTCGCCGTCGCTTGTCGACCACATCATCATGCGGATCATGTGCAGAATATAGGCGCCCTTGGGGTATACGAGGTTCTGGTAGACGCCCCAGCCGGTCTTGTCGGTGCTGAGCCGGAAGCCCATGGTCACCGGACCCACGTCGATGGGACGAAACCCCTCGGCATTCTTTTCGGTGAGATCGCGACGCGCCTGTTTCCAGAATTCGCGGAAATCGTCGGGCCTGGGACGCGTGGCCTGAAGAAAGATCGACGCGGAGGCGTCGGCGAATCCCTCGCTCATCCACTGGTCGCGATAACTCCTGAAGCCAACCGTCTGTCCCCACCACTGGTGCGCCACTTCGTGAGGAGTCACGACTTTCCAGTACATGTCTTCGGGGTTTACGCCCAACACGTGCTGCTGCGTCGAGTCGAGGAAGGCGCAGATGGGCAGGTATACCAGCATCGGCCAGCTTTGCCCGTAGTTACAGGCGAACTGCTGGGTTACGGCGATTCGCGAGTAGGGCAGCACGCCGAAGTAGGTCGAGTAGACGCGCGCCGCGACCTCAGCCTGGCTCAGTTGCACGGGAAGCATTCCGGGGGCATCGAAGTTGCCCAGACTCATGTCGGCCAGATGGGCAAAGTCATCCGGGGGCGTGGTGTTGGCGTAGGCGTCGACCAGCAGCGCATCTCCGTTCTGGCCCTCGATCTTCGCCTCCTTCATGGTGAACTTGCCGAGATTGAAGCCGACCACGGCGAGCGGAACGTCAGTTTTCCACTCGCTGGTGGTCACCTTTCCGTCGGAGCTCTCGCTCGTCCGGGTTCCCGTGGCGATCAGGTTCAGACCCTTGGGAACGTGAAAGATCATGCGATAGGTCGCGTAATCGCCCAGCCCGCGCGCGGCATTCGGATACCAGCTCTGCCGGGCCACGGGGTAGTAATTCGAGCCGCCTTCGTTGGCCACCACGTCCTTGCCGCCATAGGCGATGCGCACGGTGGCCGAATCGCCTTTTCTGAGCGGCGACGGCAGGATCAGGCCGAAATCCGCGTCTTCGTCCTTCTTCTCCTGGACGAAATCGAGCGGCTGGCCGCTGTCCGTTTCCACTTTGCTCACGCGGAGCGTGGGATAGAGGTTGAGCGGGACCACAGCAACGCCGTCCTGCTGGGCAAGAACGTGCACCGCGGCCAGGCCGGACAGAAATCCGCCTTTCTCGATGGTGATGTCCAGGTCCTCGTGGTCGATGCGACAGGCTCCGTTCTGCTCATCGCCGTTGCCTTCGCCCTGCGCATTCTCCGTGCCGAAATGAAACGCCGCCAGATAGGCCTCGCCCCATTCGTTCCAGCTCATCAGCGAGACCTCCTCGGGCGAGACAAGGCGCGCGCCGTGCGGGTCGAGCGTAAAGAGCAGGTGGGCATTCTTCTTGCCGTGAATCGCGGCAAGGAAATAGCCGCCCTGCGACGGGCTGAGCACGTCCTCCAGGATGCGCAGATCGAAGTTCGTAAAGATCTTCTGGCGCTGAAAGTCGCGCAAATCCCGCGCCGCCGAAGCGAACTGGCTTGCGAAGACGCCATTGCCGGCCGATGCCTTGTGCAACTCCGCCGCAGTCCCGTCGGTGAAGCGAAGCACGGCCTTGTCGAAGTCCTCGTCGAAGACCTCGCTGTGGTTGAGAATGGCGAGATTGTGTCGTTCTTCCGCCGTCGGCGGCACAAGATGAAGATGGCCAATGCCCAGAAATACCGCTCCGGTAACCTTGCCGTTGACTTCGCCGTAAAAGGCGAAGTCACCGCGTTCAAAGGTGAACACCGCAGCATCGCGACGTAACTCGAGATGGTTGACCTGAATCACTTCGCCGGCTGGGAGCAGGCTTCGTAACTGCTGGTAATAAGGATTCGCATTGGGAAGCCGCTGCGCGGGGAGCCGATGGCAGGGTAACCAGGGCAGGAGAATGACAATCGAAATCCATGCAGAACGAAACCGCATCGCGGCGAGATCCTTGACGGAGATTGGATTCCAGTATGGATGATTGGCGCGATCTTTCCCAGGAATTTCGAGAATCTTTCGCGGCGTACCGTATCCTGCCTGCAAGGTTTCCGACGAGACAGCGAATGTCATTCCGGGCGTACGAGGCCACAAAGATACTTCAGTTTGGGGGTGGCAGGCGAAGAATCTGCTGCAGCTTCGCCTTTCCGACCCGATACCGAGCTTCCGCCTTCGCCACACTTGTGTTGTGTCTCAAAAGTCCGGTGCATAAGTCGAAGGAATCAGCTCCAGTCGAACATGGAACAGGGTTCCACCCGAGACGATGAAAATGCAACCGCGGATCCTTCGCCTTTGGCTCAGGATGACAGGCTTTAGAGTGGCGAAGGCTATTTTCAGGGCAGATGCTTCGCCTCCGCCGCGGAATCGGGACATATGCCGCTCAGGACGACAGCGCTGTTTGTGCAGCGAACTTTCGAGTCGGGACTCCAGGTCTGAAAAAGCCTTCGCGCAGTGCCAGATCACTGCCTGGCGGCAGGAACAATCAGAATTACGACCGGCGCGGGCAATGCTGGAAGCGAGTCCAGATCGCTAAGTGGAGCTTCGACGACCTGCTGAGCCGGCAGGCTGGCCGACGAGACCAGCACGCAGCGCGTCCGCGGCGGCCAGCCTTTGGCCAGCAACTCCTGCTGCAGGTCGCCGTAGTTCCTGCCGGGCATATAGAAGGCGAGCGTGGAACCGGCGTCGTGCGGCAAAATCCCTCCCGCCTGGTTCCCGGCGCGATGGCGCGTGGTGAACACCACACGCGAACTCGAGTCGCGATCGGTGAGCGAAACGCGCGCGGCCGCAGCCGCCGCCAGCGTGGCGGAAACGCCGGGGACAATCTCGAACGGGACGCCGGCGTCTTTCAGAACGGCGATTTCTTCGGCGGCGCGACCGAACACCGCCGGGTCGCCGCCCTTGAGCCGCACCACGCTGCGCGCTTCGCGCGCGTACTGGACCATCCACTCGTGAATCTGCTCCTGCGTGACCAGCTTTTGCCCGCAACGCTTGCCCACGTTCACGACGAGAGCGTTGGCGCCGGCCAGAGCGAGAATCGAAGCCGGAACCAGATCGTCGTGCAGAACGCAATCGGCCGTCTGGATGAGCCTGCGCGCGCGTGCAGTAAGCAGATCGGGAGCGCCAGGGCCTGCCCCGGTCAGATAGACCGTACCTGCGCGCGCGACGACTGCGTACGCTCTCAACTCCGCCGCGTCTTTCAAGATTCGATCGAGTGTCTGCTCCACCGGGCAGTCGCGCGGATCGCATTTCTCGCGCCGCGCAAGCTGGTGCAGGAGCTCGATGCGTTCCTTGCCGGGCGGCAGCGCGGAAAGGACGCGCAGGCGCTGCTCGCCGAGCGCGTCGAGCCACGGACCCACGTCGTCGGGAAGGATCGCGTCCAGTTCTTCGCGCAACCGCTGCGCCAGAGCGGGACTTTTGCCGGCGGTCGAGACAGCGATCTGCAGGCCGCCGCGCTCGACGACCGAAGGGTAGTAAAAATCGCAGTCGGGCGGGTCATCCACGGAGTTGCAGAGGACGCCTCTGGCCCGCGCCGCTTCGGCGACAGCATGATTCACGGTCTGGCGGCCGGTGGCCGCGACCGCGAGAAATGCATTGTCAAGATCTTCCGGAAGGAATTCGCGGCGGCGCCACTCGATCTTTGCCGCGCCTGCCCAACTTACGATCTCCGGCAGCGCCTCGGGCGCGATCACCGTGACCCGCGCGCTCGCGCGCAGAAGGCTCCCGATCTTCGGACGCGCGACCGTACCCGCGCCGGCAACGACGCAGCGGCGGCCGTCGAGTTTGAGGAACATGGGAAAGAGGCTCATGCGGTGTGCGGCGATCGGCAGGAGTAAACTCGTGCCCTGACACTTGTTGCCGTTGGCCAGCTATTTTTCAGCAAGCTGTCAAACCTTGCCCCGACACCTTTCCGATGGGCAAGTTCGCTTTTCTCCCCACTGCGAAGCGGGAGTTTTCCGAAGTGAATCTCCTGCACGTGGATTCCCGCTGCATCCAGTGTGCCTCAATGCGGGCCGTCAATGCGAGCCGGGGCTGCGCATCACGTACAGGCCGACGTAATCGTTCACCGGCATGGAATCGAGCTGCGCCGGATGGAGCGAGACCGCGAGGATGCGCTCCTGCTGCTTTTCGTTGAAGCGCCGGCGGAGATTGGTCCTGAATTTCTCGATCAGCAGCGGCATGCCTTCCTTTCGCCGGCGACGGTGACCGACAGGGTACTCGACGGTCTCCTCGAGAACCGTTCCGTCCTTCAGTTCCACGCGCAGCGAGTTGGCAATGGAGCGCTTTTCCGGATCGTGATAGTCCGCGGTGAAGCGCGGCTCCTCCAGGCACTCGATCTTCGCGCGCAGCAAATCGATGCGCAGGTCAGAGGCCACGGCATCTTCGTAATCGGCGGCTGTGAGGCGGCCGAAGAGCAGCGGAACGGCCACCATGTATTGCACGCAGTGGTCGCGGTCGGCGGGGTTGGCGAGCGGTCCCTTCTTGTCGATGATGCGCAGGCACGCCTCGTGCGTGCGGATGGTGATCCTGCGGATGTCCTGTGCCGATTTCTCCATCTTGACGAGGCGGCCGCGCAGCGTCATCGCCGCTTCCACGGCCGTCTGCGCATGAAATTCGGCCGGATAGCTGATCTTGAAGAGCACGTTCTCCATCACGTAGGAGCCGTAGGGCCGCTGGAAGCGGAACGGCTGCCCCCGGAACGACACGTCGTAGAATCCCCACGTCTTCGCCGTCAGCGCCGTAGGGTAGCCCATCTCGCCGGCGCGCGCCATCAGCGCCAGGCGCACGCCGCGGCTGGTGGCGTCGCCCGCGGCCCAGCTTTTACGCGAGCCGGTATTGGGCGCGTGCCGGTAGGCGCGCAGGCTTTGCCCATCGACCCACGCCTGCGAAAGCGCGTCGATGGTCTGCGCGCGGGTCAAGTCGAGCAACCAGCACACCACCGCCGTGGTCGCCACCTTCACCAGCACCACGTGGTCGAGTCCGACCTTGTTGAACGAGTTTTCGAGCGCAAGGCAGCCTTGGATCTCGTGAGCCTTGATCATCGCCGTCAGCACATCGTGCATCCGCAGCGGTCGTCCGCGCTCGGCGACGGCGGTGCGCGAAAGCCAGTCGGCGACGGCGAGAATGCCGCCGAGATTGTCGGAAGGATGACCCCACTCGGCAGCGAGCCAGGTGTCGTTGAAGTCGAGCCAGCGGATCATGGCGCCGATGTTGAAGGCGGCCTGCACGGGATCGAGCTGGTAACTCGTGCCCGGCACCCGCGCGCCGCCCGGCACTACGGTTCCCGGCACGATGGGGCCGAGCAGCTTGGTGCAGGCCGGATACTCGAGCGCCTCGAGCCCGCAGCCGAGCGTGTCGATGAGGCAGGCGCGGGCGGTGGAGTAAGCGAGGTCGCTCTCGACCCTGTAATTGAGCGCATATTCGGCAATATCGACGAGAACCTGGTCGGGGGCGGGGCGTTCGTTGGAGGCGGGAGAGGACACGAGGCACCTTTTAAGTCGGGATCGATTCCGGCATCCATTCTCAGGCCCGAAATCGGCGGAATTCAAGGACGATCGGCGATAGGGACGAAGTGGAGATTCTCGGGCCCAGTGTAGGTGGCCGAGGGGCGAATGATTTTTCCATCCTGGCGCTGCTCGATGATGTGCGCGCACCAGCCGGCGGTTCGCGCCATGACGAAGATGGGCGTGAAGAGGTCGACGGGAATGCCCATGAGGTGATAGGCGACCGCCGAGTACCAATCGAGATTGGGGAACATGCGCTTGGTCTCGTGCATCACCCGCTCGATGCGCTCGGCGATGGCGAAGTGCACGGTTTCGTTGGCCGCGTGGGCAAGGCCGTGCGCCACTTCTTTGACGATGTCGCTGCGCGGATCGCTGATGGTGTAGACGGGATGGCCGAAGCCGATGATGACCTCGCGATCGGCCACGCGGCGGCGAATGTCTTTCCCCGCTTCTTCCGCCGAACAGTACCGGCTCTGGATCTGAAGCGCGACCTCGTTGGCACCGCCGTGCTTGGGCCCTTTGAGCGCGCCGATGGCCCCGGCGATGCAGGAATAAAGATCGGAACCGGTGCCGGCGATGACGCGCGCCGTAAACGTGGAAGCATTGAACTCGTGCTCGGCGTAGAGAATCAACGAGGTCTGC
>JASHQQ010000122.1 GCA_030039035.1 Acidobacteriaceae bacterium
CAGCGTTCAGGCAGCCCTTGGCGCCTCCCCATCGGGCGAAGAGCAATACGGCCTCCGCGTGCTTTTGACGCCCCCGTCCGCCTCTGCTACCTTGGTAGGGGACAATCTTGCCCCTCGACACTCCTCAGTAGCTCAATGGCAGAGCATTCGGCTGTTAACCGAAGGGTTGTAGGTTCGAGTCCTACCTGAGGAGCCAAATAGATTCAATGGCTTGCACCTGACCCCTCACCAGAGGGGTTTTTCATTGTGGGGGATTTTGTGGGGAGCCAGATTCGCGCAGTCTTCTAAAGCGGGCATAAGCGTCAATGACGAACCCCTGAAGGCATTCTCGCTCACCTTGGCCAACGCTTGCGCTTGATTGTGAAATCGTCCGGATCGAGTTCGCTCAGAAGTTCATCTTCTGGAGACGGACGATCTTCAATGGGACGGCGTACCCGGATTAATGAGAGGCAGCCCTCATAGGATGGCATTGGTATCGTCTGCTCCGATACTGAGGCATCCTCTCTTAGCCAAGAACTCTTGATCCAAGCTTCCGCCGGAACTTCCTCCATCTCGGCTGGAAGTGGCTTTCCCTCATATGGGCGATAGGCAACACTATTCAAATCGATTTCCTTGCCCGCTTCGATGAAGAAGGCAAAGGTGGGGGAACCGTGGAACCATCGAATCTTTCGCTGCGCTCGCTCCAGGGCCTAATCTCACGAGAGCAATGCACCCTGCTCGGCCCCTCAGAATACAATTTCCCGCAGATTGGCGGATACCATGCGAGTCTGCGAACTCCCTTTGCAGAGGCCGGCTCAATGCCAAGCAGTGGGAAAAAGAATCTCAATGAACGCGTTATCGCCAACTCGCTCATCGACAACCGAATGAGAGCCACCTGGCCGAAAAGTCGCCGTTCCGTCCTTGTGTCCGCAGTCGAGGACAATCGTTAGAAGGGCGGCACGGCCCTTATACGGCAACTTGCTGAACGCATCATGGAGCCTTAGCGACTTGTGTGCGGACTTGCGTCGGGTGAGTGAATCGGAGATTATGCATGAGCTGACGGCGCATTCCGTAAGCTGCCCTATAGCAAGCGAGCAGATGAATCTCGCAGGTGTTCGAGAATGGACATACAGGAGGAAGAGTGATCACTGGCAAGCCGGACATGAAAGCTCTCGCACAAGCTATGTCACTGATGAGCAATATCTTAGGCTTTGACTTTCTTTGGCGCACTGCATGCAGGCGTACCACGCAGTGCTCTCGTTCCCTAAGAACAATGTCTCTGTGAGGCGGCTATGGCAGGACTGCTTCGGGATACACGCTTTGCCGTGAGGCAACTGCGCAAAAATCTCGGATTCACGATTACGGCGATGGTGATGCTGGCTGTTGCCATCTGCGCCAACAGCACGGTTTTCAGCTGGATCAGCGGAACCATGCTGCACCCGATTCCTGGAGCGCGGCATACCGATGAACTGGTGAGCGTGATGCGAGGCGAGCGGAACGCCTCGCCGACGCCGCCCCTTTCTTATCTCGACTACCGCGACCTGAGAGATCAGAATCACAGCCTGACGGGGATCCTCGCCTATCACCATGAGTGGAGCGCATTGACGCGCGCCGGGGCCGCGCCGGAGCGCATCTATATCGGGAACGTGTCGGCGAACTACTTCGACGTGCTGGGAGTGAAACCATTCCTGGGGCGGTTCTTTTTGCCCGAGGAAGAAACGCGGCCGGATGCCGTGCCGTACGTCGTCCTCGGGTACTCGCTATGGAAGACGCGCTATGCGGAAGACCCGCAGATTGTGGGCAAGGCGATCCAGATTGCCCGGCATCCTGTGACGGTGATCGGCGTAGCGCCGGAGGGGTTTATCGGGTCGATGCCGGGGCTTCGGCAGGATGCATGGCTGCCGCTGAATCCGATGGGGACGAATGAGTATTGGATGACGCATCGCAACGTCCCCGCTTTCAATGTGTTGGGAAGGCTGCGGCCTGGAATGAGCCGCGAGCAGGCGACGCAGGACCTCGAGACGATCATGCGGCGGATCGTGGCGGCCTATCCGAACGATCACCTGGGAACGAACACCATCACGCTGGACCCGATGTGGCGATCGCCGTTTGGCGCGAACGGTTACATGGCCGCCACGCTGCCCCTCCTGCTGGCCATCGCCGGAGTGGTGCTGCTGCTGACCTGCGCCAACGTGGCTACGCTCATGCTGGTGCGACTCGTGTCGCGGCGGCGCGAGATTGCGATCCGGAAGTCGCTGGGAGCGCCACGCGTGCAGCTGGTGGGGCAGATGGTGCTGGAGGGCGTGATTCTCTCAGCCGGTGCGGGAGCGGTGGCGCTGTTGCTGACCTCGTGGACGGCGAAGACATTCGCTCGATTCATTCCCGCAAACTCGAACCCCACTGCGCTCAACGGAACCGTGGATCAAAATGTGGTGATCGGGATCGCGGTGCTGGCGGCTCTGGCCAGCGTGCTGTGCGCCGCGCTTCCAGCGTGGCGGTCGTCGCATGTGCCCGCGGCTGAGGCTCTCAAGGATGGGGCGGCCAGCATCTCGGGCGGCTCGCACAACCGGCGGCTGCTCAGCGGCCTGGTGGTGGCGCAGATCGCGCTTTCGCTGGCGCTGCTGGTGATTTCCGGGTTGTTTCTGCAGACGCTGCGCAATCTTTCAGCGGGCGATCCCGGGTTCAAGCAGGATCACGTGTTGACGGCGTCTGTGGGACTATATACCGCCGGCTACTCCAAAGAAGAGGTGGATGTGATCTGCCACAAGATTCTCGACCGGGTCGCGGCATTGCCCACCGTAACGGTTGCGTCGCTCACAGATTGGGTGCCAATGAACCTCTCGCGGAAGACCGAGGATGCTTATCCGGAGGGGTATGCGCCACGCCCGCATGAATCGCTCGAGGTTCTAAGGGCCGACGTGGCGCCTCGATATTTCGAGACGCTGGGCGTGCCGATTCTCGAAGGGCGCGACTTCACACAGGATGACAACCGAAAAGCCCCGCTGGTTGCGATCGTGGATCAGACGGCCGCGAAGCGGTTTTGGCTCGGGCAGGACCCGGTGGGGAAGAGACTCCATGTAGGGAACAGCGTTTTTGCGGTCATTGGCGTGGCGAAGAACACCAAGCACGAGTTTATGAACGAACGACCCGCGCCGATGGTCTACCTGAGCTACTTCCAGCGAGGTTTCGAGACCATTGTGCAGGTGAGGACTGAAGGCAATCCGAACGACATAGCACCGGCGGTGGAGCGCGCGATTCACGAGATCGATGGGCGGCTGCCGGTGTTCGACGTGCGCTCCATGCGCGAGACCACGCAGATGGCGACGATCTTCGCGGTCATGCAGAGCACGTTTGCGGGCATTTTCGCGGCGATCGCGCTGATCCTCGCGACGACCGGCATCTATGGTGTCGTGGCGCACCGCACGGCACTTCGCACGCACGAGATCGGCATCCGCGTCGCGCTCGGCGCTTCGCCCCGCGACGTTCTGAGGCTTGTGCTGTGGCAAGGGCTTTCGCTAACAGCGATCGGGCTGAGTTTAGGATCGGCGCTCTCGTTCAGCCTCACGCACTTCATTGCCGCGTTTCTCTATGGGGTGGGAGCCAACGATCCTCTGACGGTCATCGTGGTTGTGGTATTGCTTGCGGCAATGTCGCTTCTCGCGTGCTACTTTCCGGCGCGCCGCGCGACGCGCGTCGATCCCGTTGCTGCAATACGCGCGTCGTAAACAAAAGCGACTTCGCGCCGAGGTCGAGCAGTCGTCATGGGGAGGGTCGAGCCCTCCGATGCTCTCGCCGATGAATATTGATTCAATCAGGCCGAGTCACTCATTCAGACCTGTTGCTTCAACGGGGAGAGTGGATGGGTAGCAGGCCTTGGACATGGTGCGGCCATTAAACTGGACGTAAAGTCGCCTACGGTGTCTTGTGCCGTAACCGCGCGCCCATTCCGGAACCAAGAGAGCGCGTCGGCCGATTTCTCGTCAGCCTGACGGTCCGCCGACCTACAAAGGCTGGCGCGAGATATCATTCCTGCCCGGCTTTTGTTACCCGGGTGCGATGGCATTTTCGGGAAGTCCGGGAACATCGGACTGTTGCTTCGTCTGTCTCAATGCGCGGCCGGAGCCTCACCCTGTGCCTTGAATTTGCGTATGGCGAGTACCAGAGGGAGAGCCAGTACGTTGAGCCACCCGATCACTCGGAAACAATCCATGAATGCCAGGAATGCGCTCTGGTGTAGCAACTGCTCGTAGACAATTCCCAGAGAGGCGGAACCGGCGTCCGCGCTGGTGAAGCCGAAGCGCATCAGTTGGGCGACAACTGAGTGTGCTCCCTGCTGGAGAACCTGGGACGCCGAACCAGGAGCCGAGCCCAGCACGGACTGGTGCAGGTTTTCGCGGCGCTCGCTGGTCGTGGTAATGAAGGCGATTCCAAAGCTCCCGCCCCAGTTGCGGAAGAGATTCGTAAGACTGGACGCTTTGTTGTTTTGGTCAGGCCGCAGCTGCGAGTACGCAATGAGATTTACAGGCACAAGGAACAGGCCGTAGCCCAGCCCCTGCAAGGCGCGATTCCATGCGTAATGGGCGCTATTGACGTCGAGCGTCATGTCGCTGAAGACGAACATGGAGATTGCGACGATGCAGAAGCTTGCCATCACCAGAGTTTTTGCGGAAACGAGCTGGCGCTGCAGCATCTGCGCCGAAATCGGCGCGAGCACGGTGATGACCAGCGCCCCGGGTCCCAGTACGAGACCTGCATCGATGGCGCGATAACCGTAGAGGGATTGCAGCATCTGCGGGATGAGCGTGGTGGTTCCGAAGATGCCTATGCCGAAGATGAGGAAGAGAATGCCGGCAATGGCGAAGTTGCGGCGTTCGAGAAGGTGAAAGTCGATGATGGGAGCGGGATTGCGTACCTCCCAGAAGACGGTGGCGATCCATCCGAAGACGGCAACGAAGATCATGGCCGTAATAAGCCGGCTGCCAAGCCAGTCGTCAATCTGGCCGCGGTCGAGAGATATCTCAAGAGCAGCAGAAGCCAGAGTGATGAGCACGGTATGCGGGCTGCTCCATGCAAGACATCATGGCGGCGACATGCCTGGAGAAGGGCGGGCTTTATCGGCACTTCAGCGGCAAGGAGGAACTCGCCGAGGAGGCGTTTCGTTATTCGTGGGCAAAGGTGCTCGACATGCGGTGGGAGGGAATCGAAAGTGTTGAAGGATCGGTCGAGAAGCTTCGCTTTCTTGTTCGCCGTTTTGTGGAGATTCGCTCCATCATTCCCGGCGGATGCCCGGTTTTGAATACCGCCATCGATGCAGACGATGGGAATCCGGCTCTTCGGAAACTCGTACAGAAGGCAGTGCGGCAATGGAAGACAAGGATCGCAGACATCGTAACGGCCGGACTCGGGAAAGGTGAAATCCGCGCGGACGTCGAGCCGCGCAGCATTGCCAATGTTGTGATTGCCTCATTGGAGGGCGCGCTGATGATCAGCCGACTGGAAGGGAGCCGGACTGCGATTCATGATGCCGAGTCTATGCTCGAAAAGGTCCTCGTTGATCTTCGACCTGCTCAGTAAGTTTGACGAATTGCAGACGGCTCACGAGGCAGACTTGAGATGACCGTGCATCACACTACGCTGTCGGGTAATCCCAAAGATCAGGCGGCAGCTTGTCCTTAAGAGATGCATACATGGCATCGCGGAACAGCTTTAGAGCGGGGTAGGGTCTGAGCGCAATGGTACGCTCCATGATCTCTCCCTGTTCGTTGTCTACGATGATCTCCATGCTTTCGAATTTGTGGCCATCCATGGTCCCCACCCAGCGCAAAAAGGTGGTGCGCTCATCGAGCTTGAACTCGGCTGTATAGGTACCGGAGCCGCGTGTAGCGCTTGACTGAGCGAAAATCGCCGCGCAAACTTCACGTCCCTCAATCGGCCGTACCAGGATCGGGCTGTTGAATACGATGTTTTCGGCAAGCAGTTCGTTGATCTGAGCGGCTGTCGGTTTACCGGATTCCCGAAGTTTCCGCAAAGGATGCATTGTGATTCCTCCAGTGCTGTGTTTGTTATTGTCGGCCCTCGAGCCTGTTAGCGCCATATGTTAACGCGGCAATTCCTGGCCTGATTGTTCGCGCACCATGTACTCGGCATACCAATCCGGCCAATTGGGATCGGCTTTCCCGGTCCTGGACTCGTGCCAGCCGTGTGCTGCAGCGGCGCGCTGCAACGCCTTCGAAAGATCGGCTGCCGAGCTGTACGTCGTATCGCCGGCCACACGACCAGGAAGGCGAGCCGTGACTTCCTGCAACAGCCAGCGGTTGCCGTCGGGATCGCTGAAGGTAGCAAACGACCGGTAACTCGTGTGGCCGGGGTCCGAACCGATGAGACGGCTTTCTGAGCCATCTGGCTGGAACTGAGCACCGGGCGCCGCAGGGTGAAATACCTCGCTGATGTCCACGCCGCGTGACACTATGTCGCCACGTGTAGCTGAGATGTCCGACACGATCAGATAGAAGCCTCGGACAGAGCCAGGTTCGGCGGCGGTGAGCTTCGCGCCGAACTGGATGGAACACTTCGATCCGGGTGGAGTGAACTGGACGACCCGGAAACCGTTGTCAAACCGGAAATCGGCATCGAGCCGCCATCCGAGCCTTGCATAGAATTCTTTCGAGCGGTCAACATCCGAAACGGGGATGATTACCACTTCGAGTTTCATATCGGATACAGCGGCGTTTGCCGTTCCCGCCGATTCGCTGGCAGGTAATTCATTGGTGCTCATTTCTCCTCCTGAGGGTTTGCGGGTTTAAGCGAGCCAAGCAGTGTCGGGATGAGTTCAGCGACCGTCGGATGAATGTGAACCGCATTTACGATCGTGGTATAGGGTTTGTCCGCGTACATGAGGTCCAAAATGGAGTGGATTGCCTCATCCCCGCCGACGCCGAAAATCATCGCGCCAAGAATCCGCTTCGTTTGTGCATCGACAATCGCCTTCATCAAGCCGAAAGTCTCGCCTTTTTCAATCGCGCGTGATACCCAGGCCATGGGACGCGTTGCAATCAGAAGGGCCCTTCCGGCTCCCCGGGCTTCTTCCTCCGTCATCCCGACCTGCGCAAGTGGTGGATCGGTGTAGGTCGCCCGCGCTGGAATTCGATCGGTTACCCTTCGGTTGGCGCCCTCGAGAAGATTGGCTGCAACAATCTCGAAGTCGTTGTAGGCCGTATGGGTGAAACCTCCGCGCCGATTGCAATCGCCAAGCGCCCAGATGTGCGCTACGTTCGTCCGCAATTGGTCGTCCACCGGAATATAGCCGGAGGAGTCAGTCTTTACTCCTGCTGCATCGAGGCCCAAATCGACCGTATTGGGGGTTCGCCCCATCGCGAGCAGAACGTGCGACCCGTGTATCCCCGTATCGCCTTCCTCGCAACCGACCTGGACAGATACACCGTCTGGATCCTTCGAAAAGGAGATACACTCCGCATTCAGGCGAAGTCGTACCCCTTCCTGCTGAAGCAACTCGGCCACCAGTGCCGATGCTGCCGCATCCTCGTGGTGCATCAGGCTGGGCTTCATCTCGATCAATGTGACCTCGCTGCCGAAACGCCGGAACATCTGCGCGAACTCCACGCCGACCGCGCCTCCGCCCACGATCACCAGGTGCTTCGGCAGTTCTTCCAATTTCAGCAGCGATGAGTTTGTCAGATAGCTCACTGTCTCGAGCCCCGGCAGCTTCGGAATCGCAGCCCGTGTGCCGACATTGATGAAGATCTGTTCGCCACGAAGGATCTCGTCGCCGACCTGGATCTCGTGCGCGGACACAAACCTCGCTTGTCCGTAAACCACCTTGCATCCGGCGGTCGCCAGCATATTGCCGAGGCTCTGTCGGGAATTCTGGACAATCTTCGCAGCCCGCGATTTCACCTCGGCCAGCGAGACCCGTACATCGCCGCCGAGCTGAATCCCGAACCGCGCCGCTTCGCGAGCCATATGTGCCACCTTCGCGCTGGCCACCATGGCTTTCGACGGGGTACACCCCGTGTTCACGCAAGTGCCACCCAGGAATTTCCGTTCAATCAGCGCAACTGTCCGGCCTGCCTTGGCAAGTCTTGCGGCCAGGAACGGTCCGGCCTGGCCAGAGCCAATGATGATCGAGTCAAAGGCTTTGCTCATATAACCCCCTTGTTGCGGCAACTCGGAATGGATGGTCCCGTGCCTGAGAATTTCACGCGCGATCTCCACATCGGTCAGGCGCGATCGCGCGGTCCAGGTTACTGCCGGCTCTTCGGATCAAGCCGCGAGCGGCTGCGCCACGCCGTTCCGGGCCTCGATTGCTCTCACGCTATTTACAAACGCTTTCTCCAGAACGCTCCTGCCGAGTGTCCTGAGCACGAATCCGAGCAGGCGGCCCTTGAGGTTCTTGCCTTCACGGACAACCTCCACATCAATATCGGTCGTGCCGTCGACATGGCGAGTGAAGGTATATTCATGTCCCGAACGGCCGCCCCATATATTGGAGTCGGTCGTGGTGAGCACGACGTGGTTCGGATCGGACCAGTTGTAGTGCAAACGTTCCCACACTCCGCCCGAGCCTTCCGTGACGTCAGCCTCGGTCCGGCTCTGTTGATGCACTGTCAAGTATTCATCAGCACTGTTGGGGAAGAGGTTCGCACGGCCAGGACCGAAATCGGTGAGTCCGGCGATGTATTGCTCAGGTGTCAGGTTGGTTGTTTGGCGAAGATGGATAGTAGGCATTGCATTTCTCCTTTTCTGTTGAACTTTGTGGTGCAGCACGGGATCTGATCGTGCTTTCGCTCCTGGTCAGTGCCGCTTGCGGTAAGTTTTCGGTTTCGGCTTCCGTGCCAATGCATCCAGAGCATAGCGAAGGAAGATTTCGAGCGGAGCGTCGCTCTTTTCAGCCTGCGAACGTAGAAGCGCTCCCTCCCAGCTGTTGAGCAGAAAGCCGGC
>JASHQQ010000123.1 GCA_030039035.1 Acidobacteriaceae bacterium
TCGGTGTGGAAGCACCGCATGGCGTTTGTGCGCAACAAGGCCATGGGGCTCTTCGCGCTGCCCAACATTCTCATCTTCCAGATGCTGCTGCCGCTGGTGTCGCCGTTCATCGACATCATGTTCGCGGCGGGCGTAATCAACTACTTTGTCGACCTGCATTACCATCCCGAGGCGGCATCGCCGGCGAGCTTCGAAAAGCTGGTGGCTTACTTCCTCACCTTCCTGGTGATCGACTTCATTACTTCGACATTGGCTTTCAGCCTGGAGCGGCGTCACCCGGCGAACAAGGGCGACGGCTGGCTGCTCTTCCACATCTGGCTGCAGCGCTTCGCGTACCGGCAGGTGTTCTCGATCGTGCTGTTCAAGACGCTCAAGCGCGCCATCGACGGCAAGCCCTTCAACTGGGACAAGCTGGAGCGCACGGCGCGGCTGAGCAAGCAGACCGAGGTGCTGACGGAGGTGCAATAGCTTCTACTCCGCCCCTGGCACCTTCATCCATATCCAAACATGGGTGCCCCATCCTTTCCGCATCCGCGGTAGCGGAGGCGGAAAGGGTGGGATAACATTAGCCAGCGCTGACAACTCGCAGAGACGCAGAGTACAATCCCTTCGCGATGCCCTCGAACCTTGTTCGTTATCAGAAGTGCGGCGTCTTTCACTTCATAACATTTAGTTGTTATAAGCGGCTGCCGCTATTAGCCGAGCGCGATGGCTATAAGGAATTTGAACTGGAGCTTGAGCTTCTTCGAAAGCGTTACAGATTCGTTGTTGCCGGATACGTCCTGATGCCCGAGCACGTGCACCTCTTACTCAGCGAACCGAGAGCCTCGTCACTCTCGGTCGTCTTGCAGGTTCTGAAGCAGCGTACTTCGGCGAAATTGAAGCCGCACAATGCCGCGCAGTTTTGGCAGCGGCGATATTACGATTTCAACGTGTGGGCACATGAGAAGAGGATTGAAAAGCTCCGCTATATGCATCGGAATCCCGTCCATCGTGGATTGGTGTCAACGCCGGAAGAATGGCAATGGTCGAGCTTTCGTCATTACGCGACGGGCGAAATGGGAACGGTCGAGATTGAGTCGGATTGGACGGCGCGGAGACGTGAAGAACGACTGAAACTTGCGAAAGCGCGGAGTTAGATTGTTATCCCACCCTTTGCGCCCTCTGTCGCGTGCGCAAAGGATGGGGCACCCAGTAGTTGATTTCCGCCGGAATGGAGGTGTCAATGAAGCTCGCAGTCGTTATCCTCCTTGGCATGCTGGAAATGGTTGCCGCATCCTCCGCTGCACAAACCGAGAGAAAGGACCCATTTACGATCACAATCAGCGCTCCCGCCAACGTGAACGTAGGTGAAGAGGTTCGAGTGCGTATCATCTTTACGAATGTATCCGACAAACCGTATTTCTATACGGTTTCCGCCAAACCGTCCGAGGCAGAATACGAATACATCATCAAGGCCTGGTCCGCGGATGGGAAAGAAGCACCTGAAACGGACTACGGACGCAGGATTCGGCTGGGCGAGTTTATCTTGCCGGGGCGGGCCGGAGGAGCAGTGGATCCGGGCGAGAAAGTCGAAGAGGATTCGACAATCAGTAAATTGTTTGACCTATCGACGCCCGGAAAATATGAGATTGAGGTTGATCGCCCGGTCTACGATGACCCTAAATGGATAGTTAAATCGCACAGGATTTCTATTACCGTCGATTAATGATCCTGGCCGGCCAGCATCCGCAGGGGGAATCGTTATCTCACCCTTTGCGCTCGCTGCCGCGTGCGCAAAGGGTGAGGCACCCAATTCATGTGGGAGCTCAATGCTGCACGTCGCTACGCCGCCGCAATCCGGCCGATCAGATCCATCTGCTCATCCCTGCTCGCCGCGCCGATCGTAAACGCGTCGAGCAGGCCCAGACTCAGTGCGTAGTGCAGCGCCTCGCTCTGGCGATGGCGCAGCTTGCCCTGGCCGAGAATCTTCATGCCGACGATGCCTTTGCCCGAGGCGCGCATCTCCTTGATGACTCCGGCCACTGTCTCGGGGTCCGAATCCATGTAGGCGCCGACGGGGTTCATGCGCACCAGGTCGACATCGACCCACGGCGAGGCCGCGGCAGCGCGCAGCGCTTCCAGCGTGTGGCAGGAGCAGCCATGCGCGCGGAGGATGCCTTTTTCCTTGGCTTCGGAAAGCACGTCCATCGTTCCGCGGTAGCGCGTGGTCCAGTCGCCTTCCATCATGCAGTGCATCAGCACGATGTCGATGTAGTCGGTGCCCAGCTCGCGGCGATAGCGGTCGAGATCGGCCTTCATGCCGGCCGGGTCGCGCGTGTCGGACTTGGTCATCACAACGACCTTGTCGCGCGGAATCTGCTTGAGCGCCGAGGCGACATAAGGATGGCTGCCGTAGGAGTCGGCGGTATCAAAGAAGCGCAGGCCGTTCTCGTACCCGTTGAGCAGCAGCGCGGTGAGCGGATCCGTGCCCAGGCGGACTTGATCCGAGCTCTTCGAGAAGCCGTGCGTGCCGGTGCCCATGGCCAGGCGGCTGGTCCTGATGCCGGTCGAGCCGAGCGTGACCGTATCGTGCGCGTTGAATTTTTGCGGGAGCGGCTGCTGGTTGTCGGCCCAGGCGGCGTTGTCGCCGGACACCTGCGAGGCGAGCCACCCCGCGGCAAGGCCGCGCGCGGTGTTGACCAGAAATTCTCTGCGCTTCATGGTTCCTCCCGGGAATTGAGGGTGCGAACCACCGTTGAGCGGATTCTACGCCCGGCAGCGGCCTTCTGCCAGCGGAGCGGAGTGGACGGATCGTAGAATCGTAGTCACAGTTCGCAGCTCAGAGCTCGCAGTTCACCGTCAAAGGGCCGGATGCCAGGGAGGGATCGATGCTCAACGAAGCCGAAGTCCGGCAATTTGCCCGCGACTGGATCGCCGCATGGAATGCGCACGATATCGAGGCCGTTTTGTCGCACTATGCGAGGGAAGTGACATTGAACTCGCCGGTTGTGGTCGAGGTTCTGAAAGACGAATCGGGGACGGTCGTGGGCAAGGAGGCGCTGGGCAACTATTTTCAGCGCGGGCTCGGGGTTCATTGCCAATTGCGGTTTGAGCTGGTGGACGTGCTTTGGGGACTTCGTTCTGCGGTTCTCTATTACAAGAATCACCTGGGGACGAAGACGGCCGAGTATATGGAGTTCGATGCCAACGGAAAGGTGATCAAGGTAGTGGCGAATTACAGCGGCTGAAGAAAATCCCCGGAATGGCGCGCCACCGGGAAGCGGAATTCTCCTTTTTTGACATCTCACAATATGGCGTGATTCACGTCACTGCAAAGAACTCAGACTAAATTTGTCGTATATTAAATGAAGACCGAATTGGTCCGATATTTTCCCCTGGGGATTCATGGAGACCGGGAGTCACCTGGACCGGCACCGGGCGGGCAAAAGGAAAGCCTCTTGAATCTAAGGCATACAATCGTACGGGCTGCATTGGGGTTGAGTTGCCTCACTGTCTGCGCGGCAACCTGCGCCTGGGGCAGTGTTGCCGGAAGCATCTCCGGCACGGTGAGGGACGCTTCAGGGAGGGTGGTGCCGCGAGCGGACGTGAGCGCACGGGAGGCCGACCGGGGGTTGAGCTACCAGACGCGCACGGACGACAAGGGCTATTACGTTCTGCCGGTCTTGCCCGTCGGTCGCTATGAACTGAATGTCAGAGCCGCGGGGTTCAGCGATTACTGCCGCAAGAACATCGCGCTCGACGCCAACGCCGCGCTCACGCTGGATGCCGTTCTCGAAGTGGGCGGGGTGCAGCAAACGATCAGCGTCAACGACGAGAGCCTGCATATCGACACCAACGACACGCAGCTCGGCGAAGCGATCAGCGGACGGCAGATGACCGCGGTTCCGCTGAATGGAAGAAGCTACACCGATCTGCTGTCGATGCAGGCCGGCGTGGCTCCGTCCACTTCGATCACCTCGAGCACGGTGCAGGACGTCGGGGCGACCCTTCTTGAGCCATCCGGCACGCTGAACCCGGGCATGATCTCCGTGAACGGGCAACGGGAATTTGCCAACTATTTCAGCGTGAACGGAGCGGATGCGGAGGAGGACGTCAACTCGGGGACGGCCATTGTGCCCACGCTCGATGCGATCGGCGAATTCCGCATTGTCACCGGCGACTTCGACGCCGAATACGGAGAATTCAGCGGCGGCCAGATCAGCGTCGTGACCAAGTCCGGCGGCAACGAGTTCCATGGCGATGCCTTCGAGTTTCTGCGCAACTCCGAGCTCGATGCGCGCAACTACTTTTCGCCCACGCGCGGGGCCTTGCAGCAGAACCAGTACGGCGGGACGTTTGGCGGACCGATCCGCCGCAACAGGATCTTCTTCTTTACCGATTACCAGGGCACGCGCCTGGCGCAGGGCATCGACACGGGCAACATCAGCGTGCCTTCGAACGCCGACCGGCTGGGAGATCTTTCCGATGTGGCCGACAGCCTGACGGGACGAGTGAGCGGCCCGTATCTTGCCAGCCTGCTCGCGAAGAAACTGGGATATCACGTCGACGCGGGCGAACGCTACTACACCGCTGGATGCGCCAGCCCAGGCCAGTGCGTGTTTCCCCACGCGGTGATTCCGCGCGCGGCATGGTCGGGCCCGGCGCAGCATCTGCTGGGTTACATTCCCGCTCCGAATACCAGCTACGGTACGTTTGCAACCTCCGCCTATAACCAGACCTTGCACGACGACAAGGGCGCAGTCCGGCTGGATGCGAACACGCGCTGGGGACTGGTGTCGGCGTATTACTTCATCGACGGTTTCACGCTGGACAACCCCTATCCCACGGCGCAGAGCGGAGCGAGCGTGCCGGGGTTCGACGCGCTGACCACGGGCCGGGCTCAATTGGCCTCCCTGAACGACACCAAGACCGTGAGCGCAAGGTCGGTCAACGAGCTCCATTTGAGCTACCTGCGCGATGCGACCAACCTTGGCCAGCCAGTGGGCGGGCGCGGCGTGAGCCTGGCTTCGCAGGGTTTTGTGAATGCCAATGGCAGCCCGAGCATCGTGCCGCTGGACCCGAAGGGCCAGAGCGTGGAGAATGTCAACTTCAACGCCTACTCGATCGGCGCCGCCGCGAACCAGCTCCTGCAAACCAACGATACGTACCAGCTCGTCGAGGGTTTCTCAAGGATCGCCGGCAATCACACCATCAAGTTCGGCGGTGAATTCCACGTCGATCAGGTGAATGCGGCGGCGATCGCCCAGTTCAACGGCAACTTCGTCTTCAGCGGCACGGAAAGCGGTGACGATTTCGCCGACTTCCTCATTGGCGTCCCCAGCCAGTACAACCAGAGCCAGCTCAATCCCTTTTATGCGCGCAACCGGTACGCAGGTCTGTTCGCGCAGGATAGCTGGCGCGCGCGGCCGGATTTGACGCTGAACTACGGCCTCCGCTGGGACCGCATCGCGCCGTGGACGGAGAAATACAACCAGATCTCCACCTTTGTTCCCGACGCACAATCGCAGGTATTCCCCGGCGCGCCGGTGGGCATTCTCTATCCCACCGATCCCGGAGTGCCCAGGAGCATCGCTCCGGCCGGCAACCTGGATTTCTCACCGCGCGTGGGGCTGGCATGGTCAATGCACGCGGCTCCCGGCAGCGTCTTCGAGAAGATCGTGGGCGCGCCGGGGACGACGAGCCTCCGCGCCAGCTTTGGCGACTTCTACACCGCGATCGAGGCGTTGTCGATCAGCGTACTGGCCGCCAACGCGCCGTATGGGACCACCTACACCAGCCCGGCGCCGCCGCTGTTTGCCACGCCCTTTGTCACCGCGGCCGACGGGCAGAACTACGGCCAGCCGTTCCCCTACAAACTGGCTCCGTTGAACGCCACGCGCAATCATCCCGACGGCAACATCGATTGGAGCGCCTACGAGCCGATCAGCGGCATTCCCGGATTCGACGTGCATGACCGCACGCCGTACAGCGAGGAGTGGATGGTTTCACTCGAGCGGCAGGCGGGTCCCAACACGATTCTCGACGCGAGCTATATCGGCACTTCCAGTCACCGGCAACGGGTACTGGTGGAGGCGAATCCGGGCAATCCGGCGCTTTGCGTGAGCCTTAGCCAGCCCGATGAAGTGCGGTCGGGAACGCTCACCTGCGGGCCCAACGGCGAGAACAACGTGTACTACCCCGCCGCGGGTGGGCAGGTGAACGGAACGCGCGGGCCGCTGGGGCCGAATTTCGGCAGCAATGCCCTGCAATCGACGAGCGGCTACGCCAACTACAACGCCCTCGAGGTCAGCGCGCGCCATCGCAGCGGACGGCTGGAGTTTCTCGGAGCCTACACCTACAGCAAATCCCTCGATCAATCCTCGAACATCGGAGACGAAGTCAATCCTTTCAATCCGGCACTCAGCTATGCGCTTTCGTCTTTCGATGTGAAGCACAACTTCGTACTCAGCTATGAGTATCGCTTGCCTTTCGATCGTTTCTTTCACGGCAAGAGCCTGAGCCGCGACTGGACCATCTCCGGCATCACCCGCTTCGCCAGTGGCTTTCCCGTGACCATGGTGAACAACGGGGACAACTCCCTGATCGGGACCAATCCCAACGGGGTGAACAACAGCAGCATCGACGAGCCGGATTACAACGGCGCTCCGCTGCACCTGAATCGCAACCCGCGCCGGAGCGGGAACAACTACTTCGACGCTTCGGACTTCAGCATGAATGCGCTGGGAACGCCGGGTGACTCCAGGAGGCGATTCTTCCACGGTCCGGGCGCCGATAACTATGACATGGCCCTGGCCAAGAATGTGACGCTCACGGATTCAAAATCGCTGCTGTTTCGCGTGGAGGCGTTCGACGTTTTCAACCACACGCAATTCAACGGACCCGGTTCCGTCGACGGAAACATTGGAAGCACGACCTTCGGCAATGCGATCAGCGCTGCCCCGCCGCGGATTCTGCAGGCGGCCTTCAAGTTCAATTTCTGAACATGGCGCGACCCGCCCCGGCGAAAGCGGCGCACGGGCCGAGGCCTGTATCCTTCACGCGAAGCCGCTGCCGCCAGGACACGACTTCTCCGGTTTTGCCGTAAACTGGTGATGCTATGGCAACGGCAACGCTTCCCACTGTGATTGCTCCGCGCTCGCCCAAGGGCGGGTTTGCGAATGAGCCTTTCGTCGACTTCAAATCTCCTGAAAATGCCCGCGCGATGCGCACCACCCTCGAAAAGGTCGCAGGCCAGCTTGGCCGCGAATACGACCTGATCATCGGTGGGAATCGCGTCAAGACCGAAGGCAAGATCCGCTCGCTGAATCCTGCGCGACCCGCGCAGGTGGTAGGCGTACACCAGAAGGCCGGCGCCGAGCATGCGGGGCAGGCGATGCAGGCGGCGTTGAACGCCTTTGAATCCTGGAGCCGGACCACAGTGGAGGAGCGCACCTCGCTGCTGCTGGGCACGGCCGAACTCATCCGCGAGCGCAAACTCGAGTTCTGCGCGTGGCTGGTTTACGAAGTCGGCAAGAACTGGGCCGAAGCCGATGCCGACGTGGGCGAGACGATCGATTTCCTCGAATTCTATTCGCGCGAGGCGCTGCGGCTGGCTGCGGCCAGGACGCCGATCCAGCTCCCCGGCGAGCGCGACGAGCTTCTCTACATTCCTCTGGGCGTGGGCGCCGTGATTCCGCCGTGGAATTTCCCCTTCGCCATCATGGCCGGAATGACTTCGGCGGCCATCGTGACCGGAAACACCGTGATCCTGAAGCCCTCGAGCGATTCGCCGACGATTGCGGCCAAGTTCGTCGAGGTGCTCGAAGAAGCAGGGATGCCGGGCGGCGTGGTCAACTTCTGTCCTGGTTCCGGCGCGACGTTCGGCAACGCGATCGTGGAACACCCGAAGACGCGGTTCATTGCGTTCACCGGCTCGAAGGAAGTCGGCCTGGATATTCATGAGCGCGCGGCCAAGGCGCGGCCGGGACAGATCTGGATCAAGCGCACGATCCTCGAGATGGGCGGAAAGGATTCGATTCTCGTCTGCGCCGACGCCGATCTCGACGCCGCGGTCGACGGCGTGGTGGCTTCGGCATTCGGCTTCAGCGGGCAGAAGTGCTCGGCGTGCTCGCGAGCGATCGTGGAAGCGCCGATCTACGACGTGTTTGTGGAGCGCCTGCGCGAGCGCGTGGCGACTTTGACGGTCGGCGATCCGGTCAAGAACCCCAGCATGGGTCCGGTGATCAACCAAGCTGCGCTCGAAAGCATGCTGGATTATGCGGCCACCGGCAGCAAAGAGGGCAAGCTTGTGGCGGGTGGGAACGCACCCGAGAGCCCGGATGGCGGCTATTTCCTCGAGCCGACTGTCATTGCCAATGTCGCGCCCGATGCGACGATTGCGCAGGAAGAGATCTTCGGGCCGGTGCTGGCGGTGATTCGCGTCGAGAACTTCGAAGAAGGCCTGCGCGTGGTCAACAACACGCAATATGGCCTCACTGGCGCGATCTACTCCTCGAGCCGGGAAAATCTCGGCCGCGCGCGCAGAGAGTTCCACGTCGGCAATCTCTACCTGAACCGCAAGTGCACGGGCGCCATGGTGGGCGCGCATCCCTTCGGCGGATTCAACATGAGCGGTACGGATTCGAAGGCCGGCGGCCCGGATTATCTGTATCTGTTCACGCAGGCCAAGAGCGTGGCGGAGAAGCTGACGGATGAGCCTGCGCGGACGGGGATCTAAGTCCCCGCAATGGACAACCGATAACGTTCCGGCGTCTCGATTCGGAAGCTCGTTGCATCTGCGAGCGCCAGCAGGTCACGGTCTCCTGTGACGAGCGCATCTGAATTGCCGCTGGATGCGAGGTCGAGGAAGATTTGATCTCGCGGATTGCGGCATAGTTGTATGCATTTTTTTCTCACTTCCACAATTTCGCAAAACGGCAAGTAGCCGCCCATCAACTCGATTCGATCGGAAGCGGAAAGTTGAAACTTGGGGTAGGCGAGCACGCGATCCAGCTCGGCCGCCGTCGCGCGCGAGAGCAGCGGCGTGCACCCACGCTCGCGCCAGTGAGCACGTAGCCAGGCCAGCCGTCCGTTGGTGAAGAGCAGCGCGGATACGACCGTGTTGGTGTCGAAGACAACGCGGCTTACCTCTTCCGGCGAGCCCATGCCACCGCGTCCGGAACGTCGCTTTCCACAATGCCCATCTGGCCGAGGCGCTCACGGACCACATCGGCCCGGCTGACTTCGAGCGGCCGAAGGACGATTGCGCGGCCATCCGTCGACACATCGAAATACTCGACTCCGGCAAAGCGCGAGACAATTGCCTTGGGCAAAGTCAGTTGGTTCTTTGTCGTCTTTTTCGCCAGCATGGCTGTGCCAGTAAGGAAACAAGGAAATCTTACCACAGCGAACCCTCCTTGTCGAACTCCGGTCTGCGCTCCGGAATGTCGTTTTGGAATTTTTCTTGCGCCTGGTCCATGCTTGCTTCCATCCAAAGCGCGGAGGAGATTAGATGCCGAAGATTGTCCGCTTTCATCAACTGGGAGGGCCTGAGGTCCTCAGGATCGAAGACGCGCCGTCGCGCGAGCCGGGCAAGGACGAGGTGCGACTGCGCGTGCAGGCCTCCGGGCTGAACCGCGCCGAGTCGCTCTACTTTCACGGCCGCTACATGGAGCAGCCGCAGTTGCCGTCGCGCCTGGGCTATGAAGTGGCCGGCGTTGTGGATGCCGTGGGCGAAGGCGTCGACTCGCGCTGGGTCGGCAGGAAAGTCGCCACCGTGCCGGGGTTCTCGCAGAACCGCTACGGCGCGCTGGGCGAGGAGGCGATTGTTCCGGCGCACGTGCTGGGCGAGTATCCAGCCAACCTGAGCCCGACACAAGGCGCGGCCATCTGGATGCAATATCTGACGGCGTGGGGCGCGCTGGTGCACATCGGCGGCGTGAAGGCGGGCGATTTCGTCTCCATTCCTGCCGCATCGTCGAGCGTGGGCCTGGCGGCCATCCAGATCGTGCGCAATGCCGGCGCAACGGCCATTGCCGTCACGCGCACCGGCGCCAAGCGCGACGAACTGCTGGCTCTGGGCGCGCAACACCTGATTGCCAGCCAGGAAGAAGACTACGGAGCGCAGATTCAGAAGATCACCGGCGGGCGTGGCGTGCGGCTCACCTTCGATCCCGTGGGCGGGCCGTTTGTGGAGGAGCTGACCAAGGCCGCGATGCCCGGCGGCATTATTTTTCTCTACGGCTGGCTCGCCGCGCCGGAGCCGACGCCATTTCCGCTTGTCCAGGCGCTGGGCAAGGGGCTGAGCCTGCGCGGCTATTCGCTGCTTGAAGTGCTTCGCGACGCCGCGCTTGCGTCAAAAGCGAAACAGTACGTCTTCGACCGCTTGGCCGACGGACGGTTTGTCCCGAAGATCGCCAGGACCTTTCCGTTCGAGCAGTCGGCCGAGGCCTACCGGTACCTCGAGTCGAACCAGCAGGTGGGCAAGGTAGTAATCACCGTGCCGTAAGCCGCCCTGGCCGCTTCAGGCCACGGCGGTCGGAGCGGCCTGTTGCTGCTCTTCCGCGTCCAGGCGGCTGCCCATCTCCGCGGCGGCCTGCGCCAGAACACGGTGATGGATGGTGAACAGCGCCAGCTCCAGCCGGTCGCTGACACCCGTCTTGTCGTAGATCGAGCGCAGATAGTTCTTGATGACCTGCTCGGTGGTCTTCAGCCGCTGGGCGATCTCGCGGTTCTTGCAGCCCTGCACAATCAAGGCCACGATCCGCATCTCCTTCGGTGTAAGCCGGTCACGGACGCGCGTTCCCACCATGTCTTCGGCGGGCGAGTCCGACTGCATCAGGTGCGGAGGCACCCAGGTTTCTCCCTGTGCGACGCGCCGCACGCACTCGACCAGCGCCGGGCCGGTCACGTTACGAAAGACCACGCCTCGGAAGCCTTGCTGCAGGAAGATGGTCGCCGAGTCGTCATGCTCGGCGATGACGATGCCGCGGCTTCCGGCTGCGTCCAGCATGGAGCGAAGGCGGGGCAGATCGGGGCGGAGCGAGGAGGCGAACAGCACAATCGATCCGGGAAAAGTGGTGATGGCGTGATTCATGCGCTCGATGTCGGTGCACTGCGCAATGATTCGAAGCTCTTCGTCCATGGCTAATACTTTGGCGGTTCCGGCGCGAAAAATAGCCTGCGAATCGGCCAGAATGATCTTATTCATCGTGTATGCCCCATCTGCTGCCTACCCTCTTGCAGCGTTATCGGCGACAGCTCGCGGAAACTTGGCGTTGTGCTGAAATGCGACACCGCTGGAGCTTTGCCCTAATCGAACTTGGTATTTTGGGTACTTTACTACACCATAGTAACGTTTTCGTGAAAAGAGTCCAGCTTTTTTTGAGCGAGTGTCCTCCGAAAACTTATCGGCATCTCCGTTTCAGGTATCCAGACCTGTAGCCCTACACTATTTCAGTATGGCAAGACCGATTCTGCTGGCCGTCGACGATGACGTAAGTGTTCTGGAAGCCGTGGTACAGGACCTGCGCCGGAAATATGGCGCTGAATACCGGGTGATGCGGGCAGGCAACGGGCAGGCAGCTCTGGACACATTGGCCCAGTTGAAGACCCGAGACGAGCCGGTGGCCCTGTTTTTGAGCGACCAGCGCATGCCGGGGATGACGGGGGTCGAGTTCCTGGAGCGGGCGCGCCCGATGTACCCCGAGGCGCGGCGCGTGTTGCTGACCGCCTATGCCGACACCGAGGCCGCTATCCGGGCCATCAATGCGGCGCGCATTCACTACTACCTGAACAAGCCTTGGGACCCGCCGGAGGAGAAGCTTTACCCGGTGATCGACGATCTGCTTCTGGACTGGAAGGCCGGCTATCAGCCCAGATTCGAAGGCTTGCGCGTGATCGGCAGCCGGTGGTCGTTGCGCGATTATGAGCTGCGGAACTTCCTTTCGCGCAATCACGTTCCGTACCGGTTCATCGACGCCACAGCCGGCGAAGAAGCAGATAAACTGCTGCACGAGAAAGGGTTAAGCACGGACCGTATTCCAGTAGTGCTGTTTCCCGACGGCTCCTCGGCGGTCGATCCCGATCTTGAGGTTCTGGCTGGCCGCGTGGGCCTGCGCACGCGGGCGGCCGAGGAGTTTTACGAGATGGTGGTCGTCGGCGCCGGGCCGGCAGGGCTTGCCGCAGGAGTTTACGGAGCCAGCGAAGGGCTGCGCACGCTGGTGGTTGAGCCCGAAGCGCCGGGCGGACAGGCGGGCTCCAGCTCGAAGATCGAGAATTATCTGGGGTTTCCGGCGGGAATCACGGGAGCCGACCTGGGCCGCCGCGCGCACAGCCAGGCGGCGCGCCTGGGGGCGGAGTTTCTGACCCAGCGCGTCACGGGCCTGCGCATCGACGGCCAGTTCCGGTTTGTGCGCCTGGCCGACGGGCGCGAGGTGTCCAGTCACGTCGTACTGCTGGCGACCGGCGTCCGCTACCGCAAGCTCGATATTCCGGGAGCGGAGCAACTGACCGGTTGCGGCATTTACTACGGCGCGGCGCTGGCTGAGGCACTGGCCTGCAAAGGCGAGGATGTTTATATTGTCGGCGGCGCCAACTCGGCCGGCCAGGCCGCGTTGCACTTCTCGAAATATGCCACCAAGGTAACAATGTTGGTCCGCGGCGAGGGATTGTCGGCCACCATGTCGAAATACTTGATCGATGAAATCGCCAAAACATCGAATATTGTGTTGGAGCCGCGGACGCAGGTAGCGGAGGCCATTGGCAACGGCCACCTGGAATCGATCCGGCTGCGCGGCCCGCAGGGGGATTTGCTGGTTCCGGCCACATCGCTGTTCGTGTTCATTGGCGCGGCGCCGGGCGCGGACTGGCTTCCCGCGGCGATCTTGCGCGACCCCAACGGCTTTGTGCTCG
Source organism: Acidobacteriaceae bacterium (assembly GCA_030039035.1). Lineage (GTDB taxonomy): Bacteria > Acidobacteriota > Terriglobia > Terriglobales > Acidobacteriaceae > Telmatobacter. The sequence continues at coordinate 12,895 of JASHQQ010000123.1, forward strand.
CCGGACCGGACTTGCGCACCGACGGCAAGCTGCCCGATAGCTGGCAGGAAAAGCGCGAGCCGTTCCTGCTGGAGACCAGCGTGCCGGGGGTCTTCGTGGCGGGAGACCTGCGCCACGGATCTGTGAAGCGGGTGGCTTCGGCGGTGGGCGAGGGGTCGATCGCAGTGCAGTTCGCGCATCAGTACCTGGGCGGATTCTGAGCCAGGGCGCGCGGAGTGGTATGGAATCGGGATGGATGGGGAAATGAACGACGGTCCGCAACAGACCGAAATCGAGTCGGTCCCTCTGCAGCAGGTGGCCGAGGTCCTGCACCAGACCCTACCCTTCGCGGAAACTCCGTTTGAGCAACTCCATGGCGTGGAGCGGGTCGAACGCATTACCGCGCCGGCCGGCTCTGTGCTTGTGACGCCCGGGGACAATCTCTCCTATTGGCTGGTGCTGGAGGGCGAAACGCGAGCCGACCGTTCCGAGGCCGATGGAACCTGGACGACGATCGGTAGCGCCAAGGCCGGCGAAGGATTTGGCGAGACACCGCTGCTTATGGGCCGGTTGCAGTCGGGTTTCAGGATTTCTGCTGTCGCCGACTCTCGCCTTCTGCGTTTCTCGGAAGAGAGCTTCTGGTCGATGATGGCTTGCTGCCCGGCGGTGCGCAAGGTGGCGCTGGCGAACATGGCGCAGCGGATTCAGGCCTACCAGGCGGAGGCCATCCATCGCGAAAAACTGGTCTCTCTCGGCACCTTGGCTGCCGGGCTGATGCACGAGTTGAACAATCCCGGCGCGGCCGCCAAGCGCGCCGCCGCGCAATTGCGCGAGAACCTCAGGCGCTTGCAGGAACTGAGCCTGCGCTCGGCCGGCAAGCCCAAGACCCAGCCCCAGCTCGAGTGCATGCACATGCTGCTGGAGCAGGCCATGCGCAGTTGCCAGTTGCCCGCGCTCAGCTCCATCGAACAGTCCGATGCCGAAGAGGCGATGGCGGCATGGCTGGAGTCGGCAGGCGTGGAAAACGCCTACGCCATCGCACCGGCGCTGGTCGAGGTCGGCTTTACCCAGCAGCAGCTCGACTGCGCCCGCGAGGCCTTCGAGAACGGTGGATTCTCCGACGCGCTCAACTGGCTGGGCGCGCTCGTGTCGAGCGTTTCGCTGGTTTGCTCCATCGAAGAGGCGATCTCCCGCGTCTCCGATCTCGTGCTGGCGGTGAAGAAGTTCGCCTACGACGACAAGTCCGCGCCGCGGGAGGTCAACGTTCACGACAGCCTGCAGAGCACGCTCACCCTGCTCGGGCACAAGCTGCGTCTCAAGCAGGTCTCGGTCCAGAAGCGGTTCGAGGCTTCGCCGGCCACAATCCTTACGCGCGGGTCGGCGCTCAGTCAGGTGTGGACCAACCTGATCGACAACGCCATCGACGCGTCGCCGTCCGATGCGCAGATCGAAGTGTTCACCTGGACCGAAGCACCGGCCCCGGGCGGCAGCGGCACCGGCTCGATCGTGATCAGCATCGCCGATCACGGTTCGGGCATTCCTCCCGAGGTCAGGCCGCACATCTTCGAAGCCTTCTTCACCACCAAGCCGCAGGGTCACGGCACGGGCCTCGGCCTGGAGATCGTTCACCGCATCGTGACGCAGAAATTCGGCGGCACAATCGATGTGGAGTCCAGGCCGGGCGAAACGCGGTTCATCGTGCGCCTGCCGATGAGCACGCCGACGGCGAATACTGAACCGGCCAGTGGGAATTAGCTGCAATCGTTCCGGAAATCCTTTAGTATTCCCGGCGTGGTTTTGGCCGTTGCCGGATTTCTCGCGCAATCCCCCGGTTCAAGCAGGTGCAAGATGAAGCTTTTTCACCGACGCAGGCTTTCGTGCGCCATTTTGCTTCTGGTCTTTTCCGCCTCAGTTCGGGCGCAGAACAGCGCTGGAGAGGTCGCGTTCGCCAACTCGGGGTCCAGGGCCGCGCAGGAGCCGTTCCTGCATGGGCTGGCCCAACTGCACAATTTCGAATACGAATTCGCCGTCGAGGATTTCCGTAAAGCCGAGGCGATCGATCCCGATTTCGCAATGGCGTACTGGGGCGAGGCGATGACGTTCAACCATGGAGTCTGGAATGAGCAGGATCGTCCGGCGGCGCTGTCCGTCCTGAAGCGGCTCGGACCGACGCCCGAAGCGCGCCTCGGCAAGGCCCGGACCCAGCGCGAGAAAGATTATCTGCGATCGATCGAAATCCTCTATGGAGAAGGCACAAAACAGGCGCGCGACCTGGCCTACGCCGACGCGATGGAACGGCTGTACGCCAAGTATCCGGATGACGTCGATGCGGCGGCGTTTTACGCGCTGGCTGTTTTGGGGACGTCCGAGGGAGTGCGCGACGAACGAACCTACATGCGGGCGGCTGCGGTTCTGATGCCGCTCTTTTACAAGTATCCGCACCATCCAGGTGTGGCCCATTACCTGATCCACTCCTGCGACGACCCGATCCACGCACCGCTGGCGCTGCCGGCGGCCGAGGCGTATTCCCGGATCGCGCCAGAGGCCGCGCACGCGCAGCATATGACCTCGCATATCTTTCTGGCGCTGGGAATGTGGGACGACGTGGTGCGCGCGAACCTGGCGGCAATGGAGGTTGTCAACCGTGAACGCGCGACCGCCGGCAAGGAGGCAAGGTACTGCGGGCACTACAATTACTGGCTGGAATACGGGTACCTCGAGACAGGGCAGGCGGAAAAAGCAAAGCGGATCGTGGCCGGATGCCGCGGAGAAGCGATGCAGGCGGGGCAGGCCGCGGCGGCGCGCAACGTGGTCGACCCCGATGATGCAAACCTGCTGTCGTTTATCCAGATGCAGACGCGCTATGTGATCGACACCGCAGACTGGAAAGGCGAAGTGAGCGGATGGGCGATCGATCCCGGCGATGGCCCGTTCGCGCAATTCGACGAGGCGTACGGCCTCGGATTCTCGGCGGGACAACGAGGCGATGTCGCGGCCTCTCGCAAGTGGTTGGCTCAGATGGACGCCGTGATGCCGCGCGTGAAGGCGCTGCTGGACCGGGAGGCAATTCCCGTGAACGAGCCGGAACGGCTCGCGCCCGAGATCGAAAGAGATCAGGTCGAGGCGGTCATCCTGGAGGCCGAAGGCGATCTCGCGCATGCAGCAAAAGTTGCCGAGACAGCCGCGAACGCAGAAAAGGAACTGCCCTACGCCTTTGGACCGCCTCATCCGGAAAAACCCTCGTACGAACTGCTTGGCGAGATCCTCATGAAGCAGGGTCAGTCGGCGGCAGCGGAAGCGGCTTTCAAGGCGGCGCTGCTGAGGGCGCCGAATCGCACGCAGACGAAGGCCGCGCTGAAGCGTTTGTCGGCAGCCGCCCAGCCCTGAAGCGGCATACAGCGCTCGTCAGAGTCTCGAAGCAAGTCTTTTGATCGACCGATCGGGCGCGCCCAGTGAGCGAGGCGACGGGGATCTGAATCAGTGAGTTGAAGACGATCCGATCGAGCTCCGCCCTTTTCCCAAAACCGGGAAAAAGTGTGGGGCAACCCCTGAAATTCGAGGATCGAGCAGGTAGCTTCCACTTCCTTCCCGAATGAAGTTACCCGGATTCGCGCCGATGAACCGTTAGAGCGGTTCCAGAATATCTGTACCCAGTCTCAGCGGTTGCTGAGGGCGGCTCTTTCTTGAGGAAAGAGCTACCAGGCCTTTGTGGCTCCGAAGTATGGCAATTGTGGAACCGCTATAGACCGGTTCTCGAAATACCATGAGGCATTTCAAGTTCGTTTCAAGGCGGCTTTTTTCTCAGGAAAAAGACACCGAACGAAATTGCTTCGCTTTGAAGATTTTCGAAGGCCGGTACAGGGAGCCGGATGAGCGATCGCACAGAATTGCTCGAGGCCGCGCTGGAAGGCCTTCCTCATGGCGTGGCTATCGCGGACCTTGAGGGTTGCCTGGCGTTCTGGAACCACGCCGCGGAAGAGCTGACCGGCTTTGCGGGCGCCGACCTGGTTGGCCGACCGGTTCGTTGTGCGCTGGAGACGCTGCTGGCCGGCGGAACGGTTCAATGGACGGCACAGACGAGCGCGGAGACGATGCCGGGACGGGGCTCGCTGGTGCACGTGCAACACCGGCAAGGTCACGAGATACCGGCCATAGTGCGCGTTCTGGTGCTGCGCAACGAACTGGGCGCGAGGGTTGGCATGGCGGCGGTTTTTCATTCCGCCGAGCGGCTGGACGCGCTGCCTCACGGAGAGTGGCACGACAAAAACGCCGAGGAAGCGGGTGAGGCGGAGTTCGAGGACCGGCTGGAAGCGGAATTCGCCGAGTGCGCGGGATCGCATCTTCCCTTCGGCGTGCTGTGGATCACTGTCGACCAGGCTCACCGGCTGCGCAAGACGCACGGCGGGAGAGCCTGCGAGGCCATGCTCGAAAAAGTGGCTCACGTGGTGGGCAATGGGCTGCGCCCCGGCGAAGAAGCAGGGCGATGGGGCGACGACGAGTTTCTCGTGATCTCGCACGAGCGGTCCGCCGAGACGCTGGGTGCTCATGGACAGGTGCTCGCAGGCCTTGCACGCACCACCGACTTCCGCTGGTGGGGCGACCGGCTCTCGCTGAGCGTGAGCGTCGGCGCGGCGCAGGCTGAGGAAGGCAACACGCTGGCGGAACTGCTGGAGCGAGCGCAGTCGGCGATGCGGTCGAGCCTGAATGCGGGCGGCAATCGCGTGACGCTGGCGCCGGGGAGGATGGCATGTTCGCCATCGTAGGCATCGTGGTGGTATTCGGGGCGGTGATCGGCGGCTTCCTGATGGAAAAGGGCCACATCCAGGTGCTGCTGCAACCGGCCGAACTGTTGATCATCGCCGGCGCGGCCACCGGCACGCTGCTGGTGGCCAATCCGATGCACATTCTGAAGGCCATCGCTGGCGGAGTCGCGGGCACGCTGAAGAGCTCGCCTTTCGGCAAGGAGCGGTACCTGAGCACGCTGCGCATGATGTACCAGTTCCTGAACAAGGTGCGCAAAGAAGGACTGCTGAGCGTGGAAAACGACGTGGAGAAGCCGGCCGAAAGCGCGATCTTCAAAAACTATCCCGAGTTTGTCAACGATCATCACGCCTGCGAATTCGTCTGCGACACGTTGCGCATGGCCATTACCGGCGGCGTGGAGCCGCTCGACATGGACCAGATGATGGAGCTCGACATGGAAGTTCATCACAACGGAGCGATGGCGCCGGTCACTTCGCTCTCCACCATGGCCGATTCACTGCCCGGGCTGGGAATCGTGGCCGCGGTGCTCGGCGTTGTGATTACCATGGGCGCGCTGGGAGGGCCGCCGGAGGAGATCGGCCACAAGGTGGCGGCGGCGCTGGTGGGCACATTTCTGGGCATCCTGCTGTGCTACGGCGTGGCCGGCCCGCTGAGCTCGAACATGGCCAAGAGTGCCGACCAACACGACGCCTACCTGCACGTGCTGCGCGTGTTGCTGCTGGCGTTCCTGAAGGGCTCGGCGCCGATCATCGCCGTGGAGATGGCGCGGCGTGCGATTCCCGCGCACTTGAGGCCCACCTTCGACGAAATGGAAAAGAGCTGCAAGAGCAACGCAACGGCGGCCGTAGCCGCTGAGCCTGCTGTCGCGGCTTGAGGAGCGGCCCGCGATGCTTGGAAAAGGCCAGCCCATTGTCATTATCAAGAAGAAGGTCGGCCATGGCGGCCATCATGGCGGTGCGTGGAAGGTGGCTTACGCCGACTTTGTGACCGCCATGATGTCGCTGTTCATCGTGTTGTGGCTGATGGGTTCGAGCGAGAAGGTGAAAAAGGCCGTCGCCGGGTACTTCAACGACCCCAAGGGCACGGCGAATCTGCTTGGCACCAATATGTCGGGAAATGGCGTCGCCGTTACCGTAAAGCGCGACGACCAGATGCAGAAACTGAAGGAAAGGCTCGAGAGCGAAATCAAGGCCAAGAAGGAACTCGAGCAGCTCTCCAGGCAGATTGAGATCACGATTACTCCCGAAGGGCTGCGCATCGAATTGCTCGAAGGCAAGAACGGGACGTTCTTCCAGACCGGCAGCGCGCACCTGAGCGATCGCGGCCAGGATCTGCTGGCGCTGCTGGCCGGCGAGCTGAAGACGCTGCCCAACTCGCTGCTGATCGAGGGCCACACCGACTCCGCGCAGTATGCGCCGGAGAATGACTACTCCAACTGGGAGCTTTCCGCCGACCGCGCCAACTCCGCGCGGCGCCTGCTGCAGCAGGACGGCGTGCGCGCCGACCAGGTGACGCAGGTGCGCGGATACGCCGACCAGATGTTGCGCGTCAGGAGCAATCCCTTCGATCCTTCGAACCGGCGCATTTCGATTCTGGTGAAGAACCTCAATGGCGAGGCGCCTGAGATCAGCAAGGGTCAGGTGGTGGGCGGGTCCGAGCCGCCTGCTGCGCCACAGCCGCAAGGCGCTGGCGGTGCAGCCAGGCCGGCATCGACGCCCGCGGCGAGCGCGACTCCGGCAGCGAGCGCCGTCCCGGCTCTTTCCAAACCCTCTCCGGCAACTCCCGCGAAGGCGGGAATGTTCGACGGACTCAAAGGAATCATGCCGGGATCGAGGAAATGATCATCCGACCATCCGGGCCGCCTTGCGCAGGTCGTCCGACCCGCAAGGACCGCTGAGAATTCGCAGGCCCTAGAACTCCTCCGACAGATCGGCGGCCGGCAGCACGTCGTGTTCGCGCGCCACCCACACATACAGCGTGGGAAGCAGGAAAATGCTCATCGCCAGGTTGGTGATGAGCCCGCCGCAGATGACAATGGCGAATGGCCGTTGCGAGTCGGAGCCGATAGCGTGCGAGAGGGCCGCGGGCAGCAGACCGAGCGTTGCCACCAGCATGGTCATCATGATGGGGCGCAGACGAAGCACCGCGCCTTCGACCGCCGCGTCTTCGATGGAGTGATCGCGCGCGCGAAGCTGGTTGATGTATTCGAGCATGATGACGCCGGTCTGCACCGAGACGCCGAAGAGCGCCAGGAAGCCGACCTCGGAGGAAACGCTGAAATTGGTGTGGGTAATCAGCAGAACCAGCAGTCCGCCAAGGCTGGCCATGGCTACGGTTGCCAGGATGAGCAGGGCCCATTTGAGCGACTTGTACATGGTGTAGAGAATGATGAAGATGAGCAGCACGGTGAGGGGCACGATGATAGCCATGCGCGCTTCGGCGCGGACTTCACTCTGGTACTCGCCTTCCCAGCCGAGGTGGTAGCCGCGCGGCAGCTTCACCTGCTCGTTCACGCGCTGGATGGCCTCGCGCACCGCATCGCCGAGCGCACGGTCGCGCACGCTGTATTTGATGGCTACGTAGCGCTCGTTGTTTTCGCGGTAGATCTCCGAGCCCTCGTCGGCCTCGCGAATATCGCAAAGTTGCGCGAGCGAAACCCGCTCACCCGTAGGCGACAGCAGGCGAATATTCTGGATGGATTCGCGCGTGGCCCGATACTGCGGCTGATAACGCAAGGTGAGGTTGTAGACTTCCTCGCCGCGCAGCACCTGCGTGAGCGCCGTGCCGCCCACGGCCGTCTGCACCGCATCCTGCACGTCGGCCACGTTGATCTGCCAGCGCGCGGCCTTGGCGCGATCGACGGTCACGTCGAGATCCGGCTGGCCGGTGACATTGAAGACCCCGATGTCGGTGATGCCGCGCACCCTGCTCATGATGGTCTCAACCTGGCCGGCCAAGTCCTCGAGGGTATGCAGATCACTACCGTAGACCTTGGTCGCCAACTCGCCTTTGACCCCGCTCACCGCCTCTTCCATGTTGTCTTCGATGGGCTGCGAGAATCCCCAGATCACGCCGGGAAATTTCTTCTCCAGCTCCATCTGCATGGAGGCGATCAGGTCGTCCTTGTTCTCATGGAAGACCTTGCGCCACTGCTCCTTGGGTTTCAGACCCACAAAATACTCGGTGTTGAAGAATCCGGTATGGTCGGTACCGTCGTCGGGGCGGCCGGTCTGGCTGGTGCATTCGGTGGTCTCAGGGAACGAGCAGAGCAGGAGCCGGGCCTGGTTTGCGATCTGGATACTCTCGTCCGGGCCTATGCTTTGCTCCAGCGTGCCGCGCACCCAGAGCGCTCCTTCATCCAGGTGGGGCAGAAACTCCGAGCCGATCACCCCGCTGAAGGCCAGGAAAACGGCAAGAACAAGCGCGCAGACACCGAAGCCGAGCGTGACACGGTGATGACGGATGGCCCAGGTGACACCGTGACGGTACCGCTCGCGAAGGAATTCCATGATCGGGTTCTTCCACTCTTTGGCGCCCTTGCGAAAGGCAAAGCTGCTCAGAACCGGCGCCAGGATCATGGAGAAGATCAATGCGCCGAGCAGAGCAAAGGCGACGGTCCATGCCATGGGCCGGAACAGCCGCCCCTCGACCGCCTGCAGGGTGAAGATGGGAAGATACGCCGTGATGATGATGCCGATGGCGTAGAAGACAGGGCGTTGCACTTCATGCGCCGATTCGCGGATTTTCTGGCCAGGGGTGCGCGTTACATCGGTCCGTGACAGATGGCGGACGATGTTTTCCACCATCACCACGGCGCCGTCCACCACCATGCCGAAGTCGAGAGCGCCAAGAGAGAGAAGGTTCGCAGGGACATTCTTCAGGTCCAGACAGATGGCCGCGAACAGCAGGGAGAAAGGAATGGTGAGAGCAACGATGATGGCGCCACGCACGTTGCCGAGGAAAAGGAAGAGAATGACGGTGACCAGGATCATGCCTTCGGTCAGGTTGTGCAGCACCGTGTGCGTGGTAAAGCGCAGCAAGTCGCTGCGGTCGATGAAGGGAACCAGCTTGACGCCGTTGGGCAGAATCTGGCTGTTGAGCTGTTCCACCTTCCTGTTAACGCCCTCGAGCGTGGGCTGCGCGTCCGCGCCCTTTTGCAGCGCGACGATGCCGGTAACCACATCGTCGTTGTCGATCAGGCGGCCGTGATCGTCACGGTAGGCGTCGCCGAACTGGCCAAGCCGGATCATCGGGCCCTGGGTGACGACGGCGATGTCCCTGACGCGCAGGGGCGTGCCGGTCCTGGTCATGATGACCGTATTTTCGATGTCTTGAATGTCGCGAACCAACCCGACTTCGCGAACGTTGATCTCCTGGTCCCCGGCCTGGATGAAGCTTCCGCCGCCGTTGACGTTGTTGTTGGTGAGTTGCTGTTCAACCTGGGAAAGGCTGAGGCCGTAAGAGACGAGCTTGTCGGGATCGAGACGAACCTGGTACTCGCGCGTGGGGCCGCCGAAGGGGTTGATGTCGACGACGCCGGGAACGGATTTGAGGTTTTTCTCCACCACCCAGGTTTCGAGCGACTTCAGGTTCATCACGTCGAACTCGGGGTTGGAACTGCGCAGGAGATAGAAATAGATCTGGCCGACAGGACTCCAGTCCGTGCCCATCTGCGGCACAACGCCGTTGGGGAGGGTGACCTGAGACAGCCTTTCCAGCACGCGCTCGCGGTTTTCGAAGTCGGTGGTCTCCTCGCCGAAGACCATTTCGACGGTGGAGAGGCCGAAGATGGACCAGGAGCGGACATGGGCCACGCCGGGGATGCCGTTCATCACTACTTCGATGGGGATGGTGACCTGCTGCTCGATCTGCTCGGCGGAAATGCCGGGCCATTGCGCAATCACGTCGACGTAATTGTTGGCCACGTCGGGATACGCCTCAACGGGCAAGCGATGAAAGGAAACAATGCCCCAGGCGAACAGCAGGATGCCGATCGCCAGCACCAGAAACCGGTTCTGGAGCGCAAAATCGACGACTCTGCGAATCATTGCGCCTCCAGGGTCTCTTCGAGGGCGAGCATGTTGGAAACCACCTGCTGGCCGGGTTCGATTCCGGAAAGAATCTGCTGCCTGCCGCCGGGCAGCGTGTCGCCGGCCTCGATCTGGACGCGCCTGAACTGGTTGCCTCCGGCAGGAACGAAGATCCAGTCGCGGTCGTGCAGGTGCAAAATGGCTTCAGAAGGGATCACCGCATAGGTATGCCTGGTCTTGCTGGTGAAGGTCGCCGTGACGAACATGCCCAGCCGGAGCATGCCGGGATTGCGAACCTCGATGCGCACCTTGGCGGTGCGGATGTTCGGATCGAGCACCGGGCCGATATCGCTGATGCGTCCGGTGAGCGGCCGGTCGGGGTAGGCGCTGAGTACGATCTTCGCTTCCTGTCCGAGCGCGAGCCTGGGAATGTCGTTCTCATAGACGTCGCAGAGAATCCAAACCGTGGAAAGATCGGCGATGGTGAAGGCTGTAGCCGTACCGGAAAGCGTTACACCCGCGGCCGCCGCATTGGTCACGTTCTGGCCGATAATGACGCCCGATATCGGCGCGCGCACGTCGACGATGGGAGTGGGGTGATCCTTGTCGACGCCGAGCACCCTGAGTTGCTCGTCGGCAGCGGTGAGATCGGCTTTGGCGTCGTTCTCGGCATCTTCGGCCTGCTCGAGCACGGACTGGGAGATGGCTCCGTGGCTGAAGAGATCCTGCGCGCGAAGGTACGCCTTGCGGTTCATCAGTTCGTCGTTCACGGCCTTGAGATACTGGTCGAAGGCGTTGGTCACGTCCTGGCTCTGCACACGCAGCAGCAACTGGCCTTTCGTTACGTTATCGTCAAGCCGCGTCTTGATGTCGACCACGCGGCCGTTGGCCAGCGAGATAACCGGAACCTCGCGCGAAATATCGGGGAAGACCGAGCCGGTGACGCTCAGCGTCTCCGGTGCATCCATGCGGTCGGCCGCTACCAGCGCGAACCGCTCCGGCTTTTCGACGGAAACAACTCCGGCGTTGCCGGTCTCGACTGCTTGTGCGGCGGGCGCCGCGCCCTGCGCCGGATCGAACTTCTTTTCGCAGCCGGCGAGTCCGATAAAGGCCGCGAGCCCAATCGCGGATATCAGGCGTGATGGATTCGTCATTGGATCACCTCGCGTCCCACGGAGAGATTCAGTTGCGCGGCGGCTGTGAGATAAGCGCCGACGAGCTGCAGGTAGGCCAGTTGCACCTGGCGGTAATCGCTCTGCGCATTCAGGAAATCCATCAGCGAGGCGCCGCCGTGCTCGTAGGAGTAGGTCACCGTATCGCGCACGCGCGTGGCCTGCGCCTTGTACTTGTCGCGGTATGGCTTGAGCAGCGCAATGTTGCTCTGGACCTCGGCGTAGGCCGAATCCACGTCGCTGAAGACCTGCGCGCGTGCGGCCTCACCAGCCTCGCGGCTCTTGTCGATGTCGATCAGCGTGCGCTTCTTCTCGCCCTGGTTGCGGTCGAAGATGCGCAGAGGAACGCTTACGCTCAGGCCCAGCGTCTGCAGGTGATCAGTGTCGGCGTTGTTCGTCGATGAGTTCCAGGTGTACCAGGCGCCGAAGGTCGGATCGGTCGACCCGTTCGATACAGCCAGTTTGTAGTTCGTCTGCGATTGCTCGATGGTCTGCAGCGCTGCCTGCAGGTCGGGCCGCGAAGCCAGGGCGACCTGGCGGAATTCGTCCAGAGGCTTGAGCTCCTCGGAAAAATCGAACGGCCCGGTCACGTCGAACTGTTCGATCGGCGTGCGGTCGTCAAGAAGCTGCAGTAGCTGGATCTTGGCCGTGCGCAGGTTGACAATCGCGGTCTGGATCTCCGACTCGTACTGCACACGCAGCAGTTCGATGCGGTCGAGGTCGATTTGGGCGATGTCGCCGGCTTTGAATCGGTCGCGGCTGATCTGGATGATGTGGTCGTAGTACTCGAGGTCGGCCCTGGCCAGTTCAAGCACGGCTTTGGCCTGGAGGGTGTTCACAAAGGTCGAGCGCAGGGTGAACTCCATGGTGCGCTTCAGGTCCTCGTGCTGCGAAGCGGTGATCTGTGTGCCCTCCTGTGCGCTCTTCAGGCGCAATTCGCGCTTGCGGTCCCGCTCGTGCAGATAACTGAAGTTGGGCACGACGAAGGTCCCTGACAGCGGCGCCCACACGCCGTTGTTGGGCGCGATCTGCGTGCCGTCGGCGGTGACGGAAAACTGCGGATTTGGCCGGAGGAACGCCGTGATCTCCTCGGCCTTCATCTCGTCGACATTGTCGGCATCGGCCCTCAGAGCGGGGTTCGTGGTTTCGAACCTGGCCTCAACCTGATCCCAGGTAAGGGCTTGCTGCGCGGCATCGTGAGCCGGTGCAAGCGCAAAGGGCGCCACCACCGCCGTGGCGGACAGAAATCGGAGGATTCGCTTCATACGCAACCTTGCGCCGTGGTCTGCACGGCGGACACAGGAGGGAAAGGGTCCTGATGAAAAAGAAAGGTGTGTGGCGGGCTTCAGGCTGCGGGCGGCGGCCGGTTGTCGATCGCAGCAAGGCAAGGGAGGCTCTCCGCAGCGAGCGGCAAGACACTGGGGACGGCGAAGCGCGGCGTGCCGAGCGAAAGTTCGGCCATCACGGGCTGGATTAGCGCAACGGTGGTGGGAAGGATGGAATGCGTGCCGGCAACGACGTAATCGCGTCTCACGCAGCAGTCGGCCTCGGCAGGATTCTGCGCGGCCTGAAGGTCATCGCTTACCGAGATGACCGGGAACAGGATCAGCACCAACAGGCCCAGCGCTACCCACTGCGTGCGCCGGCTCGTGCTCTCGTGCACTCCATGGCGTAGCCACAGTCCGATCATGAGCGCCGACACCAGCGCCCAGCCAAGATTGAGCGTCAGCTCCATTGCTGCTCACGATTCTATCGCATAGACGTAAAGAGTCCATAAGAGTGCATGGGATGGGCCGCATTCCGGTTTGGAGACGCTTTGAGAGGACTCTCTGAGGCTGTCCCAGGAGCCGCATGGACGATTGCAGCCGTGTACCATTGAGTGTTCCTGTCGAATCCCCCGGGGAGATGGCCTTGCGAGAGACACACTGCGAAGCGGTGCGGCCTTGAGGCCGCTGCCAGCAGACGCAGACTCCGGCAACTCTTGAGTTGCCGGGGCCTTTCGTATTCCGGTCAAGGTCGCCGTTCGCTGAGAGTCCCGCTCCAGCAGCGAAGACCTGTCCGTTCTACCCCAAGAAGCGACTTCGGCTTCCTGGAAACCCCGGCCGTTGAGGACTCCGGGAGGTCGCGTTGACCCGGTTGGAGAGGCTTCAAAATATAGCGACTCAGGAATTGCGACAAGCCTGTCCGGATTGACCGCGCCCTCGCATCCACTTATCATGAACAAGTTGGCATGCATGTCCGGTGTCCGCACCGCATCGCACTGCGTTCTGCCGCAGCTTCCGCGAGTTGCATGTCTTGAGGATGCCCCCTCGTTCAACGGCAGGACAGCTGACTCTGGATCAGCATATCGGGGTTCGAATCCCTGGGGGGCAGCCAAGCTTTGGAATCAATAACTTCCTCTATCTTATTGATTCGATTGATCCGCCAGCAATTTACGATAAGCTGAGCCGCAATCAGCATATCGAATTTGACCGATCGGGTACCCAAGTAGAATCAGCAGCTTCCAGTCTCCTTTTCTCCGATGACTATCTGTCGTAACAAATTGTCGTAACTTTTCACTGCAACATGCCGGGAAACCAGCAATTCGGGCGGCTTTAGCTGATGAAGCTCTCCAGCGTCCGGCTACGGATTCCGGCTCGGGGTGCTTCCCCGGGGATCAATCGCTCAAGAGAAGCAAAATCGGGACGGGTCGAGATCCGCCGGTGGTAGCCCAGCGGATTGCACCTGCTTTGGCTTCATCGATCTCAAACTCGTTGGCGCAACCACACAATTGAATTGGGGACTGAGTGTGATGACGGATGGGGCAGGGAATTGAATGGACACTTGCCGACTGACGGGGCCGAATCCGCACTCGGTAACACGCTGGCGACTTAACGACCGGAGCGCAGGTTCAAGAACCAATCAACTTTCCGACAAGGCCGTTACACGGCAACTTGACGGGACACGGATCGATGGATCCTGGCCGACTTCCCATTACCGATCCGATGTCGATGTGTGACTCGGCAATTTTATCCCTCATTGAGATTTACTTCTGGAGAATGATCTTCGTCTCCACTAGGAACTTGTTGAAATAGGTACGCGGTTGGCGGCGTAGCGCAGGGGCTGCACGTCTTATAGGCATGCGCGGAGACGAGCGGGTTCAGGACGGGATGTTCAGCCATGTTTCATTGGAGCAGCGGGTGCCAGCAGGTCATCCGCTGCGCGAAGTGCGGAAGGTGACCGACACAGTGCTGCGCTCGCTGAGCCCGGAGTTCGACGCGCTGTATGCGGAGTCCGGGCGGCCGTCGGTCGCGCCGGAGTACATTCTGCGCGCGCTGCTGCTGCAGGTGTTCTACCCGGTGCGTTCGGAACGGCTGCTGGTCGAGCAGATCGACTACAACCTGCTGTTCCGGTGGTTCGTGGGTCTGGGCATGGACGATGCGGTATGGAACCACGCGGTGTTTTCGAAAAACCGCGACCGGCTGCTGACCAGCGATGTCGCGCAGCAGTTCTTTGCCGAAGTCAACAAGCAGGCCAGGCGATACATGAGCGACGAGCACTTCACGGTGGACGGCACATTGATTCAGGCGTGGGCCTCGCAGAAGAGCTTTCGCAGTAAAGACGGTTCTGATGACGGCGAGGGGACGAACTTCCACGGCCGGAAGCGCTCGAACAAGACGCATGCATCGACCACCGATGCCGATGCGCGGCTGCACCGGAAGAGCTATGGCAAGGAGTCGAAGCTGAGCTATCTGGGCCACGCGCTGGTGGAAAACCGCAACGGGTTGATTGCCGCGGCGATGGTGACGCACGCCGATGGCTACGCCGAGCGTGACGCGGCGCTGTTGATGCTTGGGCAAAAGCAGCAAGGCCGCTCGCGCCGCATCACCGCAGGGGCCGACAAGGCGTACGACAGCGAAGATTTCGTGCGCACGGTGCGGGAGCTGAATGTAACGCCGCATGTGACCAGGAACGACAAGGGACGTGCCAGCAATGTGGATCGCAGAACCACGCGGCAGCCTGGCTATGCCGTGAGCCTGAGCCGCCGATGGCTGGTCGAGAAGGGCTTCGGATGGCTGAAGCAGATCGGCCCGTTGCGCCAGGTCAAGTTGCGCGGGCTGGAGAAAGCAGATTGGCTGTTCGTCTTCAGTTGCGCCGCGCACAACCTGATCCGGTTGCCGCGACTGATGGCTCCATCCTCGAAAGTGCTCCGGGAGCAGTGTGCTTGAGCAATGGGTACAGGCCTCGGCAGGATTTCCCGGGGGCCACAAACCCCAACCAACACCGGCCAGAACCACACTTCAAACAGATTCCGAACGGGATAACATGAAAATCACCAGAAAAGACGCCACAATCAGGCGATTTTCAACGAGTTCCCAGGGCTTCCCGCTCGACCAAAGAAGGAAGACTGTCTCGTTGTGGTCGTCAAAGCATTGGCACCTGTAGCCAACAACTCCATCAAAGCAGTCTTACCCGAGCCTCGTGCCCCGACAATTGCGATAAGGCCTGGATTTAGTGGAAAATCCGACATCCCAAGTCAGCGTGCATCAGAAACCTTGATGGACCGGATAGTTTCGCTCGGGCTTGGCGCTACTGGGGGCAAAGGGCTAATCGAGACTCGGTCCTCCGGCTCGACGATGGCCTGCTTGACAGACCACCGCCTTCACGGCGTGATGCTCAGGACTCCGTCGACGAACTTGAATTTGTAATTGGCAGTTGTCAATGTTCCCTGAGCGATCGTGATGAGGTAAGTGCCGTCCGGTGAACCTTCCTTTGCTGTCGTCTTCTCTGTGGGCGATCCCTTTAGCACCGCCTTTGTATCGCCATTCAGAAACCCTTTGGCTGTGTAGGTGAAGTGAGGCAGGGGTTTGTTGACGGCAACGCTGGCGTTGTTGGCCGTCACGGTTAAGGTGGCCTCATTGGCCGTCAGCGTGAAGGTAG
>JASHQQ010000124.1 GCA_030039035.1 Acidobacteriaceae bacterium
TCCGCCGCAGCCGGCCCGAGACGATGGGATCGATCTATTGGCAACTCAACGACTGCTGGCCGGTGGCCTCGTGGTCGAGCATCGACTACTACGGCCGATGGAAGGCGCTGCAGTACTACGCGCGACGCTTCTACGCGCCGGTTCTGGTCTCGGCGCACGTCGACGACGGGGCGCTGAAGGTCTACATCGTCTCCGACAAGACCGCCGCCCAGGAGGCCACGCTGCGCGTGCGGCTGATGGACTTCGACGGCAAAGTGCTGCTCGAGGAGTCGAACAATGTGACCGTTCATCCGCTTTCGAGCGAGGTCTATCTCACCTGGCCGCTGACCAAGCTCGACGCAGCCGGAGCGACGGACAGATCCCACGTTTTTGTCGTTGCCGAGCTCTCCGCGAATGGGGTGCGGGTTTCTCGCAACCTTGCGTATCTCGCGCCGACCAAGCAGATTCAGCTCAAGCCAGCGACGTTGACCACGTCTCTCCAACGATTCGCAGGCTCACGCACGCACCCTGACGTCTTCGGCGCCGCACCGAAAGACTCGTACTACATCATTCACGTCTCCTCGCCAGTGCTGGCGCGCAGCGTGTATCTTTCGTTCGGCGATCTCGACGTCGCGCTCTCCGACAACTACGTCCACATCCTCCCCGGCGAAACGGTCGAGATCGTCGCAGCCACAACGGCTTCGCTGGACGACCTGAAAGCGGCGATGAATGTCATCTCGCTCACCGATGCCTTTGCGCCGCAGGCGCGGAGCGATGAGACTGCGCCCTCGCGCTGATCAGCGGATCGCGCGTGACTGCTCGTTGGGCGCCGAGGTCTTTGCAAACGGCTCGGTCGAAAATGCTCTGAACACGGGCGCCCCTCCGGGGCTTGCCGTCTATTTATGACCCGATTCCCGGGGTTCCGCTTCGCTTCACCCTGGGCTGTCTTCAACGCTCCCTCCGGGAGCGTGTCTACATCGAGACGATTTTCAGAGCCACCCGTGAACGCTCTCGTTCATGGGCGCTCAGGATGATATAAAGAATTCCGTCGGCTTTGGCTTCGCAGCAGTCGAATCGCGCATTCGCGCAGCGCAATCTTTCCCGATCGCGCTGAGACCTGGGCGACTCGGAACAAGTCGGAGACCAAGCCTCAGGGCTAAAGCCCACATTCTTATTGCTGCATGTTCGGCACGGCTGAAGCCGTGCCCTGTTACAAAGCTATTTGGTGGACGGTGTTTCATCTGCATACTGGGGAGAACTTCATGAAAACCATCAAAGGGCCGGCGATTTTTCTGGCGCAGTTTGCCGGCGATGCCGCGCCGTTCAACACGCTGGGCGGGATGGCGCGGTGGGCCGCGGGCCTGGGATTTGTCGGCGTGCAGATTCCGAGCTGGGACGCGCGCCTCTTCGACCTGAAGCGCGCCGCCGAGAGCCAGGACTACTGCGACGGGATTCTCGGTGTCCTGAAAGAGGAAAGATTGTCGCTCACCGAGCTCTCCACGCATCTGCAAGGGCAACTCGTGGCGAGCCACCCGGCGTACGACACGATGTTCGACGCCTTCGCTCCGGCCAATGTCGCGGGCAATGCGAAGGCGCGGCAGGAGTGGGCCGTGCAGCAGGTGAAGTGGGGCGCGCAGGCGAGCCGCAGGCTGGGCCTGACGGCGCATGCCACGTTCTCGGGCGCGCTGGCGTGGCCGTTTATGTATCCCTGGCCGCAGCGACCCGCGGGGCTCGTCGACGAAGCGTTCAATGAACTGGCGCGGCGCTGGAAGCCGATCCTCGATGTCTTCGACGAATGCGGCGTGGACGCCTGCTATGAACTGCATCCCGGCGAGGACTTGCACGACGGCGCGACGTTCGAGCGCTTTCTCGATGCCGTAGAGGGGCACAAGCGCGCCAACATTCTCTTCGACTCGAGCCACATGGTGCTGCAGCAGTTGAATTATCTCGAGTTTCTCGATCTTTATCACGAGCGCATTCGCGCCTTTCACGTGAAGGACGCGGAATTCAACCCCACGGGCCGGTCCGGAGTTTATGGCGGCTATCAGGATTGGATCGACCGGCCCGGCCGTTTCCGCTCGCTGGGCGACGGGCAGACCGACTTCGGCGGCATCTTCAGCAAGATG
Source organism: Acidobacteriaceae bacterium (assembly GCA_030039035.1). Classification (GTDB taxonomy): domain Bacteria; phylum Acidobacteriota; class Terriglobia; order Terriglobales; family Acidobacteriaceae; genus Telmatobacter. The sequence continues at coordinate 2,106 of JASHQQ010000124.1, forward strand.
GCGCAGTACGACTATCCCGGCTGGGCGGTGGTTGAGTGGGAGTGCTGCATCAAGCATCCCGAGGATGGCGCGCGCGAGGGCGCGATCTTCGTGCGCGATCACATCATCCGCGTCACCGAAAGGGCCTTCGACGACTTCGCCGGCTCCGGCGCCGATGTGGCCAAGAATCGAAGGATTCTGGGGTTAGCGTAGCCCGTCAGAGCAGCGGCCCGTCTATCGCATTGCGTACTGGACAAGAAGGTAGATGAAGCAAAACGCAGATTCTTCGCTTACCACCCCCAACCTCCACCCCAAAGAGCAAAGGTCGCTCTTTGGGGCCCCCGGAAGGACGTTTGGGGCCCCGTGCGCTCAGAATGACATTTGCGAATTTGCTGAGATGTGAAGGACGGGTGGCGTACTCAGTCCGAAGTTCGCATCATGATTACCGCTGTCATCCTGAACGCAGCAAGCCGCGTCTTGTGCGGATTGCGAAGTGAAGGATCTGCGGTTGCCTTTCGATTGTTGCGACGAACTTCGGATTCGCCACGCTAAATCGCGATTCCCGCCGACCGGTAAATCATCGTGATGTAGCTCAAATCGCGCAGGCCCTCTTCTCCCGGCGACTGCGGCTCGACCCCGCTTTGCACGCAATGCGAAAAATGCCCGGCCTCGGCCTGGAACTGCGACGGATCGCGCGCCGGGTTCGGCTCGTCGATCGGCTTGCCGTCGCAATCGGCGCGTAGATGCAAGCCTTCGTAGATGAACGCGGGGTTCACGTCGATCCAGCCCTTCGCGCCGTGCACGCGAAAGTATCCCTCCATCGATCCGCCATAAGTGGTGTTGCAACTGGCCACGATGCCCGAGGGAAATTTCATCGTCCAGCCCACGTTCTCTTCCACTTCGTTGAAACGGCCGTCGCGATCGATGACCGAAGAGAACGCGGCGATGCGATTGGGCTCCTCGCCGGTGAGGTAGCGGCAGGCATTCAGGGAATAGATGCCCACGTCGAAGAGCGGCCCGCCGCCGGCCATCTTCTTGCTCAGCCGCCACTCGCCGGGAGCAATGTCGAAGCCGAACGCGCTTTCGATCGCCTGCACCTGGCCGATGGCGCCGGAGCGGATGAGCTGAATGGCGCGCAGGTTGGTCGGCTCGTAGTGGCAACGGTAGGCGATCATCAGCTTCACGTTGGCCGCCTTGCACGCGGCGATCATCGCCTGGCATTCGGCGACGTTGGTGGCCATGGGCTTTTCACACAGCACGTGCTTGCCCGCCTTGGCCGCGCGAATGGTGTACTCGGCGTGCATGGAGTTGGGCAGGGCCACGTACACCGCGTCGATGGTTTTGTTGTTCGCAATCTCGTCGAAGTTGTCGTAGCTGTAGATGGAGTTTTGCGGCACGCCGTACTCTGCGGCAATGCGATCGGCCTTGTCGCGATGGCCGCTGACCAGACCGGTGATTTGCGAATTCGTGGTCAGGCGCACGCCGGGCATGAAGTGGCTGGCGATGCGGCCCAGGCCGATGACGGCATAGCCGGTTTTCGACCCCACGGACGGAGACCCGTCCGTGGAGACCCCGGTCTTGCGCTCCGGCGCCTGGGCATTGATCTGCGGCGCCAGATGAGCGGCGACGCCCATCGCGCCCAGTCTGGCGAAATCCCTGCGAGTCCATGTCATGGGGACCACTATAAATTGCCGCGCAGGGCTGAATCGGGCATCCTGCCGCACATAGCTGGGTTGCCCCGCCCTTTTCCGATCGCGACCGCGAACGGAAAGGGTGGGATAGCGATCTCTTTCGCACCCAGCACCCGACAAACTACCATCGCCTTCATGGATTCCGTGGTTCTCGATGGCCAGCCATTGACGCTGGCGCAGATTGAAGCCGTTTCCCTCGCTTCCTGTCCCGTTACAATCGCGCCCGCCGCGCTGGAACGTGTTGCCGCGAGCCGTGCGCGCATTGAGCAGATTCTCGCCGCGGGCGAAACCGTTTATGGCGTCAATACGGGCTTCGGCAAGCTGTCGGACGTGCGCATTCCCGAGGACAAGCTCGTGCAGTTGCAGACCAATCTGGTGCGCAGCCACTCGGCCGGCGTGGGCCAGCCGCTTGCCGAGCCCGAAGTGCGCGCCATGCTGCTGCTGCGCGCCAACGTGCTCGCCAAGGGATTCAGCGGCGTGCGGCCGGCGCTGCCCGAATTGCTCGTCGCCATGCTCAACGCCGGCGTGCATCCCGTCGTCCCCGAGAAAGGCTCGGTGGGAGCGAGCGGCGATCTGGCGCCGCTGGCGCATCTGGCCCTGGTCGTCATCGGCGAAGGCGAGGCGTACTATCGCGGCGAGCGCATGCGGGGCGGGGAAGCTCTGCGCCGCGCCGGTTTGAAGCCGATGGAACTGGCCGCCAAAGAAGGCCTGGCGCTGCTCAACGGAACGCAGGCCATGAACGCGGTGGGCGCGCTGGCCGTGGCACGCGCCCGGCGGCTGGTCCGGCTTGCGGATCTGGCCGGCGCCATGTCGCTGGAAGCGCTGAAGGGGACGCCCGCTGCTTTCGATCCGCGTATTCACCAGGCGCGGCCACACGCCGGGCAAATTGCTGCCGCGGCGCACCTGATTCGTTTGCTCGAAGGCTCCGAGATTCGCGAGTCGCATCGCACACACGATTCTCGCGTGCAGGACGCCTACTGTTTGCGCTGTATGCCGCAGGTGCATGGCGCGGTGCGCGGCGTGCTGGATCATGTCAGCTCGGTTCTCGAATCCGAGGCCGGATCGGCGACGGATAATCCGTTGGTCTTCTCACAGGACCCGTCCAAACCTCACGACCATGGAGTGTTATCAGGAGGGAATTTTCATGGGGCGCCGCTGGCCTACGCACTCGATTATGCGGCGATCGCCGTGACCGATCTTGCCGGCATCACCGAGCGCCGCATCGACCGGCTGCTGAATCCGGATGTGAACGAAGGCCTGCCGGCGTTCCTGTCGCCCGATCCCGGGCTTTCGTCGGGATTCATGATCGCGCAGATCGTGGCCGCGGCGCTCATCAACGATTGCCAGGTGCTGGCGCATCCGGCATCGACGGGCAACATACCCACCGACGGTGGCAAGGAAGATCACGTCTCGATGGGGATGACCGGCGCGATCAAGCTGCGCCAGATTGTGGAGAACGCCGAGCGCATCGTGGCGATTGAACTGATGTGCGCGGCGCAGGGTATCGAATTCCGCCGGCCGCTCAGGTCGAGCCCGGAAGTGGAACGCGCGCACGAAGCTGTGCGCAAGGTGGCGCCGCATCTCCAGCAGGATCGCGTGCTCGCGACGGACATCGAGGCGCTGGCGGCGGCCATCCGTGCCGGCGCATTCAACGAATGGTGCGAATCGTGCTGACGCGCTGTTTGCCGTCCCACCCTTGCCGCAGAAAGCGACATCGCGGCAAGGATGGGGCGCCCCGGTACGCCAGATCCGCCGCGATCCAATCAACGCTTCGCCAGCATCACCGCGGCCGGAATCGTCACCGATCCCATCCGGCCCGAGTTTTCGTCGACGACAATGATGCGCAAGGAAGTGATTCCCTGCTTTTGTTCCACCACCTGGTCGAAGGGGATCCCATCGCGCAGGAACTTCTGATAGGTGGCGGACTTCAGCCGCAGGCCCAGGGTCTGGCCCGTAACCTGGGCGTGCAGGCTCGAGTCGTCGCGGCGAACCAGAAAGACATCGACCTTGTCGGTCCACAGATCGCCTTCCTGCGCCAGGGCGAGGTCTGTGGCCGAGATATTCAATTCGAGTTTCGTGGCGTCGCCTGTTGAAGGGGTGGCGCTGAATGCGATATCGGTGATGTCCTCCGGCTGCCACACCGCTTTTCTGAACAGGTCGTTCATCGCCGTCGGCTCCTGATCGTACTGGAAGCCGGTGCGGTAGCGAAGCCTGACGTCCTTGTGGTCGACCACCTTTACGGTCAGCAGGTGATACTTTCCGTCGGGCTGCTCGCTGGGCGCAAAATCGAGCAGATAGGTGGCGCGGCCGTCATTGACCACGCCGTTCAACTGACCCACGATGTCATTCGAGCGGCGCAGCGCCTCGCCGCCGGTTGCCTGCGCGATTTCGCGAAAGACTCCCTGGATGGGACGCATATCCTGCTGCATCTGCGCGGTGAGGCGGCCCGGACGCAGGTCGCGGCCCTCGTCGTAGATGTCGATATCCTGTCCCGCGGTCATCTCGGGACCTTCTTTCGCCACCTCGAGCGTAGGCGGCTCCTGGAACGTCGGCGTCAGTTCCACGTTGCGCCGGCCGACATCTGCCTCGATCACGTTGCCTTCAAGGTGCGACGAATCCAGCGGGTACACGCTCACGTGCGCATTGTTCATGGCCTCCTGCACACGCAGGGCAGCCGGCTGAATGTATTTGCTGTTCTTTTCAATGCTGATGGAACTCTGGTCCCAGTCGGCCAGGGCGTTGTCGCTGGTCACCCACACCAGGCTCTTGTGCCCGGAGACCGCAGCCAGATGCCGCGCCACTTCGACCAGAACCGACAGCGCGCCGCGCGGAGGGTTGCTGCCCAGCGGACGCAGCTTCGCATCGAGCGCCTCGGTCTGGGTGGTGGTGTCCGTGGTGAAGTTGCCGTTGACGCTGAGGAGGTCTTCCGGGCTGTGCACGGTTTCCAGGGTCTGCCGGTTGCGCGCCTCGTTGAACTGGGCCTCGGATAAATCGGAGGCGGTCGGCATCCATTTGGCGAGGCGGGCGGCGACCGAGCCGTGATCCAGGGTGGATTCCATCAGCGGCGCGAATCCATATTTCGTCATGGAATACAGGGCGACAGGTGTGTCGCCAGGGAGCGCCTTGAGGAAGCGCACCGTCTGCTCGCGCGCATTGGCGAGATCGACGAAGGCCATGTTTCCGCCATCCATCAGCAGGACGATGGTGTTGGTCTCCCCGGCTCCGGCTTTGCCCGGAGCCGGCGGCCGGTTGGAGAACTCCGGCTGCCGCGGAGCGGCGGCGGATGCGGCCGAAGCCGGGGCATGCGCGGTCCCGGCCTGCTCGAAGGTGCGCAACTCCTGCTTCACGCCGTTGTCATAGATTTCGAAGTCTTCGGGCTTGAGATCGGTGACCGGCCGGCCCTTCTTGTCGAGGGCGACCACCCCGATGTCCACCAGGTGGGAGTTGATGCGCAGCGTGAATCCGTTGTTGGTCGCGGACGGCCGGGCCAGAGCCGGCGCTTGCGGCAACCCGGCGGCCATGGCGACGCTCACTTCAGGGATTGCGGACTCGAGCTCGGACGGGGTGGGGGCGGCGGCTGCCGGTTCCAGCGGGGCTGCCGCAACCGCGGCTGCCGGCATGGGAGCAGCCGCCTCATCGGATGGCCTGGCGGTAGCCATGTCCGGTTGGACGACCGGTTCGGCGGGCGGCTGTGCGTTTGCGGCGTTTTCGCCGGCCGATGGGGCCGGATTTGCAGCGGCCAGGGTTTCCGCCTTTCCGGCTTCCCCGGTGATGACGCGCGACTCCACGCGATAAAGATGGTACTGACGGAACGAGACATCGTTGAGCAGGGTGCGCTGCGCGACGCGCGGAAGGGTTGTCAGGCTCGCTTTCTCAAGCGGCGGCAATCCGCCGGCCCCGCCGCCGGGGAAGAGCGCGTTCTGCAGGGCCTTCGCATCCGGCGCCAGGGCCAGCGCAACGCTCCTCACCGGGCAGATGTAGGTCCGGTCGCCGATTTCGACGGGCGCGTATTCGACGACCATCGAGGCGCGGGCGATGGGCGCGTCGGGCACGGGATCGGCTTCCAGGGTCAGGCGAAGGACGGCCCCCGTGGACGGATCGACCGTGATTTCTCCGTGATAACCGGCGCGCTGGTTGATGAGATTGTTTTCAAGACCGTAGGCCGACGCAACGCAGCAGAACTTCACATCGTAATGCGATTTTTCCCGCGGAACCGCGTAGTGAAAGACCGCTTCGGGTCCGCCCGCGCCCAGCTCCCAGTGGCTCCACGCTATCCTGCTGTGCGCCGCGTCGATCGTCACAATGCCCAGGATCGATCCGAATTCGCCCCAGGTGGTCAATCCGCGATCCGGAGGCTGCGCCTTTCCGTCCTTCGGCTTTCCCGCATCCACGAACTCGCGGTTATCCCGATAGAACACAATGACGCTCGATCGCGCCACCGGATGCAGCGCAACTCCCTCTTCCGTGCCGGCGCTGTCGGGCGGTTGGGCCGGAGATTCAAAGCGCATGGTGTCGCGCGTGGCAAACAGGTTGGGTAGTAACGGGAGGGATTTGGCGAGGTAATCGACGGTTCGCGCCATCATGCGGCGCTGCGCCGCCAGATTCGGAGTCGCGGTGCCGGGAATCCCGGAGGGCGGCGGCTCAAGAAACGACGAAACATCGGCCAGCACCAGCAACGCCTGGCGCGATTTGTCTCCGGGCGCATCGGCGTTGAGCTGAAGCAGGCGAGCCGAGCTCAGCCGTTCGCTCAATTGAATGCCAGAGAGCTGCCGGGCCACTTCGGCATCCGATTTTCCCTGGATGCGGCCCAGCATCTGTTCCAGTTGCGTAACGGTCAGACGTTGGGCGGCAAAGCCGGGCAGCGCCATTCCGGTCAGAGAGAGAAGAAGCGCCAGTGAGCGCATACCGCAAGCCTCCTTGCAAGAGCAGACTTCTACGCGGGAGCCGCTCGTCGAATCGCGACTCTCTTCATCGTACTTCCGATTGTGACACCAACGGCACGAGGTGGGTTAGGGATTTCCTGGGCCGGCGCAATCGGATCGCTCCGGGGCGGGAGAGGGACCCCGGTCGGCGGGGAAGGTCGGGGAGCCGATGTTGCCGGGGCGTTCCAGGACCTGGCGGCTCACCCGTGGTTCCACGGCGCCGGAGTGGGCGGATTCGGGAGCCGGAAATGGCCGGCCGCCCAACGGGACGCGACCGGATGTTGTCATAGTAGTATCGCCCTCGGCCGCCCTGTGGATCGCCAAATTGAAATAGTACCTGGATTGATCCCGTCCTGGCGGGATGGCCAGTTATCTCATTATATTTCAGGCGGATGGATCGAATTTTCACTTGCTGTGAAACCGTTATCAATGAACCGGAATTGCGCCATTTTTCTATTGATTTTTGAATGAAAAATACCTAAAATAGAACCTGAGAGTAACCCCCTTGGACAGACAGGAACCCCCGCCAGTTTGCGAGACAGCAAGTCGAAGGAAATCCAACCACTAAGGACACCAAATCATGGCAAAGCGTCGTGGCAATCCGAACTGGGGCAAGCCGGAGCCGATTGGACCGGTGGTGCCCACTGTGACCTCCTTTGAGCAGATTGTAAAGGAGTTCAAGCTCAGCCCGGACCAGTACATCCGGTCCACCCGGCTTCGGGAATGGGCGCGCCGGAACAAGAATTCCAAGTACATTCCCGAGGCGCTGCTGGAAGCCTGGGGATTTGAGATTGAATCGACGTTGTAGGCCTTTGTTCCCCCCTCGTTCTTGAAAACGAACGCCGCCTTCGGGCGGCGTTTTTGCTGCGCCGGCTTTCCCGCCTCCGACAAAGAGATAACAATCCGGAGACATCGCGGTATTCCCCAAATCCAGGAGTTGGGCGAAAATACTCTCAGCGTGCCACAGCCCCAGCGCATCTTCGACCATCCCTTCACCGATGTCCCCGGTGCTCTGGCAGAGATCCGCGCCGGAAGGATGGTGGTGGTGGTCGACGACGAGGACCGGGAGAACGAAGGCGATCTGACGCTGGCCGCGGAATTTGCCACGCCGGAGAAGGTCAACTTCATGGCGCGGTACGGTCGCGGCCTGATCTGCCTTTCGCTAACCGAGGAACGCGCGGATTACCTGCGCCTCTTCCCCATGACGCAGGTGAACAACTCGCGCTTCGGCACCGCGTTTACGGAGACGATCGAGGCGCGCGAGGGAGTCACGACCGGAATCTCCGCCGCCGACCGCGCGCATACCATCCAGGTCGCCATTGCGCCGGGAGCGAGCTACACGGACCTGGTGCGTCCGGGACACGTCTTCCCGCTGCGGGCGCGGCGCGGCGGGGTGCTGGTGCGCGCCGGCCAGACCGAGGCGTCGGTCGACCTGGCGCGCATGGCGGGACTGACCCCGGCGGGCGTCATCTGCGAAGTGATGCGCGACGACGGCGAAATGGCGCGCATTCCCGACCTGATCCCGTTCTGCGACGAGCACAGCCTGCGCATTCTCACCGTGGCCGAGCTGATTCGCTATCGTTTGCGCCACGAGCGGTACATCGTCCGCGCGGGCGAAAGCCGCATCCAGACGCGCTACGGCGAGTTCCGCATGATCGCCTACGAGAGCGAGGTGAACGGCGGCGAAAGCCACATTGCGCTGGTGCGCGGCGACCTGTGCCCCGAGTGTCCGCCGTTGCACGCCGGCCCGGCCGGCGACGGATTCGAGGGCCGCGCTCCGTGCGAGCGGGCCGTGCTGGTGCGCGTGCACACGCGCTGCACCGCCGGAGACGTCTTTGCCGCCGACTGCCGCTGCCGCGAGATTCTCGACCAGTCGATGCGCATGATCGCCGAGGATGGCTGCGGCGTGCTGCTTTATCTGCACAACACCTCGCGCGGATTCACCATCGATCAGGCGCCGGCGGAAAAATTCGAACCGGGCGGCGCCGCCATTCCGGCGGCGGCGCAGCAAAGCGAGGCGGGACGGATCGTTCTGCATCACGAGCTGCGCGCCCGCGAAGGCTCGCAGGCGCGAAGCGGGCGCATTCTGCGCGCCATCGGCCTCGGCGGGCAGATTCTCTCCGATCTCGGCATCCAGCGCATCCGCCTCCTGTCGAATACACCCATGCACATTCCGGCGCTGGAAGGATTCGGGCTGGAGATTGTCGAGCAGGTCCCGATTCCGGTGGAGGAGTGCACGCGCGTGGGGTGATGATTCCGGCTGCCCGGTCAGGCTCTACTTTGTGGCGACACAGGGTGCGGGCTTCGGGGGCTTCGGCGCCAGATCCGCGAACTGGGGCCCAAGCTGCGCCAGATGCGTTCGCAATCGATTCTCGTCCATGCCGGATCCGTCGTAGACAACCGCGCCCTGGGCGTCGACGATCAGCGTGCGCGGAATGGCGCCCGATCCCATGAGCTTTTCGATCTCTCCATCGCCATCGTGGAAGTTGGGCCAGTTGTAGCCCTTCCTGGCCAGGAAATCCGTCGCCTTCGATGCGTCCTCATCGCGGTCTACGGAGACAAGCAACAGCCCCTTGTCCTTGCCCTCGTTGTAAATTCCGGCGAGCCTGGGCATCGCTGCCACGCAGGGGGCGCACCAGGTCGCCCAGAAGTCGAGGATCATCGGCTTGCCGCGGAAGGACTCGATGGGAGTCTCCGTGCCGTCCGCGGCCCTGAGCTTCAGCGGCGGGACCGGATCGCCCGCAAGGCTGTTTCCAAAACCGTCGTCCATGGGGTCAGGGAAATTCGCAATCCGGTGGGCATTTCGAGGAGGGTCGAATATGAATTCGCTGTCGGGCAGCGGACCCTCCAGCACGGTCTTCGAATAAACAGTCGTCGTGTCCTGCTGCTCCGGTTCGCGCGGTCCGTTGATGGCCGTTACTTGCGCGTGTTCGACGATCTTGACGATCGTTTCATGCTTTTTGTCAATCCAGATCGTTCGTACGAACGGATAGTATGGGCGAATTCGCATTTCATCGGAGCTTGCGACGCGAACCACCTCGCACGCTACGGGAACGCCGTCGATTCTCACGGTCGCATCCGGCAGCAGCGCCGCCGACTTGAGCGAGTCGGCAAGCTTCGCCAGATCCTCTCGCAGGCGCCCCGCGTCGGAAGCAGCGGTTTCCGACATGGCAATCGGCTCCGGCTTGCCGCCATCGGAAGTTGAGACCTGCCGGGCCGTGTATCGAAGTCGATCGGCGCGGTACTTCCATACGGTTTTGCCGTCGGAAACCTTGATTGCGCTTCCGAAACCGGAGCGGCCCTCGAAATGGAAGCGGCCGCCAGGCGCTTCGGCCGCGATCATTTCCTTTCTCGTCCACTGCCGCAGGTACGCGCTGTCGATCGTTCGCTCTTCCGTCACTTCGATTCGATACGAGCTGGCATTCGCATAGTGCCGCGCCACGCGCGTGAGCAGTTCGAGACCGCGGGATGATTCTGTTTTCGGATTCTGCCGCGGGAATGCAAGGCCGGCGCAAAGAAGAAACAGGAAGGCCGGTAGCAGAGCGGCGCGTCTCATCGGTTCTTACCCCCGTTGGACCCATTGAACGCCACTCAACTGACGTCGTGGATCGCAACAGCGCTCATTGCGCCGGGGGATTCGACGAAGCCGCGGCCGGCGGCGCCGGCCGGTGTTTGGCCAGCAGATACGCGATCAGTTGCGAGACTTCCTGGTCGGTGAGCGAATCGGCGAAAGGCGGCATCTTCTGCCCGCCGTTCATGATCTGGTTTTTGATCTTCGCCGCGGGCCACGCCTTGTCCTTGCGCAGATCGACGAGCGAGGGCGCCTTGGCGCCGCCCACGCCGCCCACCCCGTGGCAAAACGTGCAGCCCTTGTCGACAAACAAGGCCGCGCCGGCTTTTTCGTCGGCCTCGGTCTTCGAGGCGGCGAAGGCATGGGAACAGGCCGCATTGAAAAGAATCGCGCAGAGCACGAGAGCAGGAAATAATCGCTTGCTGGCGGGGGTCACGGAGACCATTTTCTCACGGAGCCGCGTCAGGCCGGTCCTCCATTGGATCGATGCGCCTGGGTGCCCCCCTCCTTGCGGCGCATTTGCTTTTTTGCCGCATGGGCGGTGAAACAAATCCGCGCGGCAACGGTCGCGGCCGATTCCCTGGCTCGCCCGCCGTACGCCAGAGTACTCTTCTCTTCATGGCGGAGAATTCCGGCTTCCATGCCGCTGAACTGCGGCGCGAGCTGACGCTGCGCAGCCGCATGTACGCGAAAGGCCGGCGGCACGTGGAGAGCTACGGCGGCTCGCCCGTCATCGTATTTGCCCCGGAGGGCGAGCAGCACGGGAACTTTTTCGATGCCGCCTACGCGGCGATTCTGCAGCGCCCGGAATGGCTGCGCCGATTCGACAAGGTGCATGCGCAGGCGCGCCGCTCGCTGCCCAGGGCCGAGCGGCGCTGGCGCGAGCTCGACTCGTCGATGAGCTCCGATGCGCTGCTGATGAACATCTTCTGCACGCCGGGCGTGGCGCAATTGCCGTCGCTGCGCGCCGCGCTGGGCGCGGATGGCGATGCGCCGCCCGAGTTCGGATGGAAGGCGCGCGTGCCGCTGCGCAATGGGCGATTCGACCGCACGGAAGTCGATATGCGCTTCGCATCGCTGCTCGTCGAAGCCAAGCTCACGGAGTCCGATTTCCAGTGCCGCGAGGCGCGCATCGTCGAGGCGTACCGCGATTTCTACCAAGTCTTCGACCGGGACCTGTTGCCGCGCGTGGAGATTGCCGTGGCGCGGCCGCGCAGGGCAAGCGAATTCCCGGAGAATGTGTCGCAGGAATTCGAGAGCGTGCTCGGCGACCCCGAGTCGTGCTCGGTGATCGATCCGCTGATTCGTCCGCCCGGCGAGCCGGGTTACGCGAGCTATCAGCTTATTCGCAACGTGCTGGCCGCCTACGCCGCCGATGCGAGCTTCTGCGTCCTCTACGACGAGCGCCGGCCCGATCTGCGCGAAGCCTGGTTCCGCGTAATGGCCGCGGTAAAGAGCGCGGCGATGCGCGCGCGGCTCAAGGCGCTCACCTGGCAGGAGCTGGCCGCGCTGTTGCCGCCAGCGTTGCAGGATTTTCTCGACGTGAAATACGGAATCGTTGCGCCGGAACGAGCCGCCACGCCAATTGCAGAGAATCCGGACTCAGATTAGATCCCCAGAATTTTTCGATTTTTCCCATCGTTCCTGTTCGATCCCGCAAAGTCGTCGA
>JASHQQ010000125.1 GCA_030039035.1 Acidobacteriaceae bacterium
ACTCCGTCAAATCGAACTTGGGATCGAGCGCCTCGAGGCACAAAAAGAACTTGTCGTCCGTGGCGCCGGTGCGAAAGTTCGGCGCATTGAACAGCGGATGATAGAGCGCCGGCAGCTTGCAGAGAGCGATCAAGCCACCTGCCGCCGACAATCCCGCCCAAAGAATCGTCCATTCGTAGGCGGGCACGATAAACGCGGGCCACGAATAGACCGGCCGCCCGGCGATGTTGAGCGGATAGGCGATCACCGAGATCCAGGTCTCGAGCGAGAACATCGCCGCGCAACCCAGCAGCCCGCCGATCAGCGTAACCAGCGGAACGCGGTTGCGGGTGCAATGCATCGCTTCGGCAGCTTCCTCGAGTGGATAAGGCGAGAAGCAGTCCATGCGCCGCCATCCGTCGTCGTGCGCGCGGCGCGCGGCGCGCACCAGGTCGCCGGGAGTTTCGAATTCGGCCAGCAGGCCGTAAGTTCCTTCGCGTGCGGGCATCAGTCACCTGCCTCGACGGGTTTCTTGGGCGTAATCTTTGCCTGGGGCACCAGCAGCTTGACCTCAGACATGGGAATCATGGGCAGGAACCGCACGAAGAGCAGGAACATGAAGAGGAAGAATCCCAGCGTTCCGGCCAGCGTCATGTAGTCCCACTTGGTGGCGCGATAGGTGCCCCATGACGAGGGCAGATAGTCGCGGTAGAGGCTGGTCACGATGATGACGAAACGCTCCAGCCACATGCCGGTGTTGACGATCAGGGACAGAATGAACATGAACGTCATGTTGTTGCGCAGCCGGCGCGACCATAGCGTGGTCAGGGGAATGGCCAGGTTGCAGGTAATCAGGCACCAATAGGACCACCGCATCGGCCCAAAGGCGCGATTCCAAAAGGTGAACGCCTCCCAGTGATTGGCCGAGTACCAGGCCATGAACGCTTCCATGCCATAGCCGTAACAAACAATGAAGCCGGTGGCGAGCATCACCTTTCCCATGTTGTCGATGTGGCGGTCGGTGACCAGCGCTTCAAGGTGGTAATACTTGCGCAGAGGAATGGCCAGCGTGAGCACCATTGCAAAGCCGGAGTAGATGGCGCCGGCGACGAAGTAGGGAGGAAAGATGGTGGTATGCCAGCCGGGCACGATGGCCACGGCGAAATCGAAGCTGATGACGGTGTGCACGGAAAGCACCAGCGGCGTGGCCAGGCCGGAGAGCAGCAGTGAGGCCGACTCATAGCGCACCCAGTGGCGCACCGATCCGCGCCATCCCCGGGAAAGCAGTCCGTAGAAATACTGGCCAACCTTCGACTGGGCGCGGTCGCGCAGCGTGCCGAAATCCGGAACCATGCCGACATACCAGAACACGATGGAGATAATGGCATAAGTGGAAACGGCAAAGGTGTCCCACTCGAGCGGCGATCGGAACTGCGGCCACACCGTCATCGTGAACGGCAGCGGAAGGAGCCAGTATCCCAGCCAGGGTCGGCCGACGTGGATGAGCGGAAAGAGCGCCGCGCACATGACGGCGAAGATGGTCATCGCCTCGGCGAAGCGGCTGATCGAATTGCGCCACTGCTGCTTGAAAAGAAGCAGAATGGCCGAGATCAGCGTGCCGGCGTGGCCGATACCGATCCACCAGACGAAGTTGATGATGGCGAAGCCCCAAGCCACGGGAACGTCCACCGCCCAGATGCCCACGCCCTTGAGAAACAGCCAGGTGAGCGCCACCGTCAACATCATCACGACACTACCGGCGATGACGAAATAGGCATACCATCCCAGCGGCGTATGCGGCGTGAGCACGATCTTCGAGATCTTGTCCGTGACCGACTTGAAGGTCTGCCCCGGCGCAATGACCCGGTATTCGCCGGTGACCGGGTCGCGTCGCGGGTCTTTGGTCAATTCCGTGGTTGCCATAAGCGGCTTGAGCCTCTCAACCATTGGCCGGTGCGTGCTCCACCGGCATTTCTTCCAGATCCTCGTTCGGATTCATAACAATGGCCGTGTACTTGGTGCGCGGGCGCGTGTTCAGATCGGCCATGAGCTGGTAGCTGAGCTGGTTATCTCGCAGCTTGACCACGCGGCTGTTCGGGTCGTTGATATTGCCGAAGACGATGGCCTTGGCCGGACACGCCTGCTGGCAGGCCGTGATGATCTCGCCGTCGCGAATGCCGCGGTTTTCCTTGTCGGCGTTGATCTTGGCCTCCTGAATGCGCTGTACGCAGTAATTGCACTTCTCCATCACGCCGCGCGAGCGCACCGTCACGTCGGGGTTGCGCATCAGCTTGAGGCTTTCGGTCTCGTAATCGGAGAAGAGCAGGAAGTTGAAGCGCCGCACCTTGTACGGGCAGTTGTTGGAGCAGTAGCGGGTGCCCACGCAGCGGTTGTAGACCATCATGTTCAGGCCTTCGGGCGTGTGCACGGTGGCGCCCACGGGGCAGACCTGTTCGCAAGGCGCGTTCTCGCACTGCTGGCACATCATGGGCTGATAGAAGGCGCGCGGCGCCGCCAGATCGCCCTCGAAATAGGAGTCGATGCGCAGCCACTGCATGTCGCGGCCGATGCGCACCTGCTGCTTGCCCACCACGGGAATGTTGTTTTCCGCGTAGCAACTCACGATGCAGGCGTTGCAGCCGGTGCAACTGTTCATGTCGATCGCCATGCCCCAGGCGTTGGCCTCGTTGTAAGACCAGTTGGGGAAGATCGAAGTGCCCATATGCGTCTGTTCGTGCGTCTCGCCTTCGTTGGCGAAGTTGGGATTGGCCTGAAACTGCCTTACGGTGGCCTTGCGAATGATTCCGCGCGCGCCGAGGGCCTCGACGGCTTCAAGCGACTCGTTCTTGTTGGCCTCGGTCGTGAAGGGGCTGGCGCGATGGTCCTGATAGTGGCTCTTGGTGACCGCGATGCCCCACTTGCCGTCAACCTTCCTGATCGAGCCGGTGGTATAGAACGGCGATGCACTCGAGCGGATCAGGTAGGCGTTGAATCCCTGGCCCGAGCCCACGCGGCCGGCGAACTGGCGGCCGTAACCGAGATAGACCGTTACCGAGTTGTCGGGATGGCCGGGGGCAACGAGCACCGGCGCCTTCACCACTCCGCCGTTGGCGCCCAGCTCGACGATGTCGTCCTCTTCCAGTCCCAGTTTCACCAGCGTGGCGCCGGACATCAGCGCGGCGTTGTCCCAGCTCAGGTTCGTTACCGGCTTGGGCAGCTCCTGCAACCAGCCGACGTTGGACCAGCGGCCGTCGTAGATGTTCGGGTCGGGACGGAAGACAATTTCCAGTGCGTCATGCGACGACGGCACGGGAATCTTCGGAATCTCCGCCCTGGGCGCGGCATTCGCCGTCGCAAAGGCCGAGCCGGCGAGCCAGCCGTCGTGCAGCACCTTGCGCCAGCCCTCCTCGAAGTCGCCCTTGATCACCGGCCGCCAGGTTGCGCGGACCGCCTCGTAGGCGCCCAACTCCGGCTCATTGAGCAGAACCTGGAAAACGTTGTGAGCCGACTTGCCGCCATAGAGAGGATCGATGAGCGGCTGGACGATGGAAACGGTGCCGTCGTAGGCGCGCGCGTCGGACCACGACTCGAGAAAATGCGCGGCGGGAATGTGCCAGTGCGCGATCTGGCCTGTTTCATCGACGTGCGAACCGAGATGCACGATCACGCGAGCCTTATCGATGGCGTCGGGAAATCCGAGATCGACGGGCGCCGTGTAGACCGGGTTGGCGTTGAGGATGATCAGCCAGTTGACTTTGCCCAGGTTGAGGTCATCGACCAGCGACTTGATGCCCGCAATCTGGTCGGAGGGAATCGGGTGCACGGTTTCGCCGCCTGGCAGCACCGTCTTGCCGATATTGCCCAGCGCACTGTTGATGGCCAGCGCCAGCGCCGCCAGCGAGGGGTCCTGCTGCTCGCCGGGGATCACCGCGCAGCGGCCGGCGTGGGCTTTCAAATCCTTCACCAGCGCGGCGAGATACTTCTTCTGCTCGTCGGTCCAGGCGCAGGCCGGAGCATCCACACCGGAAACGCCGATCTCTTTGGCGAGTTCCGCCGCAAACGCCGGAATCTCGCTGGCGCGCAGCATCAGCCGGTGCTCGGCTTTCATTCCCGTGGTGGTCGGCGTGCTCTCGACCGCGTAGAGCCGATTGAGATGGTTCGGATCCTTGCGCCGGTCGGCGTAGTCGCGCACCAGCTTGTGAAAGCCGGGAAACGTTGCGCTGGAGATGAACTCCGCGTCGAGGGAGAGAATCACGTCGGCGCCGGCGAGCGCATACTGGATATTCGAAGCGCGCGAGTACGGCGTTCCCGCCATCGCCGGGTCATACTGCACGAGCGTGGCCTTGGGATAAGCCGCCTGCACTTCCTTCCACTGCCGCGCCAGCGTGGGCGAAGTGATGGTCGCGCTCAGGAAGCAGATTCCCGTTCCGTCCCCGGTCCCGGCGACGGTGTCGCGGAATGCTTCGGCAAACTCCGCCCACTCGCGATTCTCGCCGCGAAACATGACGTGCTGCGAGCGGTCGGGGTCGTAGAGGTCGAGAACCGAGGCCTGCGAGAACGGGTCCGAGCCGCCCTTGACGTATGCGTGCTCCGGATTGCCGTCGGCCTTGATGGGCCGGTAGGCATCGCTCTTCATCAGCAGCGGAACCGCGCCGGTGACGAAAGGGTGCGCCGTGGCAAAGTAGTTCGGCTTGCCCAGGATCAGGTCTTCGGGCGCCTTGATGTAGGGATAGATCGGCTCGTCGGGCTGTTTGGTGCAACCGGCAAGGCCGGCCAGCGCCATCGAGGCGCCCATGAGCTTCAGGAACCCGCGCCGCGAGACCGGATCGACCCACTCCTGCGCGACGGAGGGAAATTCGCGCTCGACGGCAGCCTGAAACTCAGGCGTGTTGGCCAACTCATCGATCGATCGCCAAAGGCGCTTGCCCTGGACACCCTTCAGCTCTTCGCGCACTTGCGCGAGAGTCATCGGCTTTCCGGCAATCGCTTTCAGGTTCAGCCCGGATTCTGTTCCCAAGTTCTTCGTGCCTTCGTACTTCCCGTGTCCGCTCATCGGTGGCAGACCTCGCAACTGGTCAGGTCCTTCGGCGTACGGATCTTGTATTGAGCCAGCAGGAAATGACCGAGCTCATACTGGCTGGTGAACTTCTTGTAACTCGCCGCCGGAGGCAGCGCCTCCGGCCCGTTGCCGCCCGCCGCATCGCTGCCGCTGACCGGCGGTAGCTGGAGCGCGGCCACTTCGGGTCCCGCCGCCGTCGGATCCCTGGTCGTGCAACTCGCGCTTTGCGCGGTGGGAACATCGGCCTTCTGCTCCAGCACCGTGCACCACACCGGCCTGTCCTCGGCGGGCGACTCCCAGGCCATGTTGTAGATCTCGCTGGTGGGCCGCAGATTTTTGGCCGGGTTGCGATGGCAGTTCAGGCACCACTCCATCTGCAGCGTGTTCTGCTCGTACATCAAGGGCATTTCATCGACGCGGCCGTGGCAGCTCTCGCAACCGATGCCCTTGTTCACGTGAATCTCGTGGCTGAAATAAACGAAGTCGGGCAGGTCGTGCACCTTGGTCCATACCAGCGACTGGCCGGTGGCCCAGCTATTGCGCACCGGCTCGAGCAATTGGGCATTGGTCCAGATCTGCGCGTGGCAGTTGATGCAGGTCTTGGTGGGGGGAATGCCGGCGTAGCTCGATTTTTCAACCGTGGTATAACAGTACTGGCACTGCAGACCCAGGCCCTGCACGTGATGCTTGTGGCTGAAGGGCACCGGTTGATCCGGCCGCTGGCCCTGCCGCGTCACCCAGGGCGACCGCTGCAACTGGTCGAGCGTCACTCCCAGGGCGATCGTGATCAGCCCCGTCAACACCAGGCTCATGCGAGCCAGGGCGTTGGAGCTGCGGTCAAATATTTGCGCCATGAATGGGTTCCCTGCCTGGATTGCAGTCTGCGCACCGCGCTGTGCTCGCGGTCACACAGGTTGTGGTCAAGCCTGGATCTTGAGCAGGAACTACCTGCGAGGTGGACAAACCCCGAAATTCACTATAGCAGTCGAAGCCTGGCTGTCAGCGCGGCGATTTCCCACATTGAGAAAAACCCCGACGATCGATGCAAGTTTATATCCACCTGAAAACAGAATGAGTTGTAATAAGCGGTCTGATCGGGCATCGATCCGCGCCTCTCGGGCAAAGATCTGCCAGCGGCCGGAGCGGTTTTCACCAGCCATTCCATCATCGTGCCTGTCGAAATCCGCGCAGCCTGTTCAGGATATTCCCTGTTCGAACGCTCCGGCGTTTGCGGGGGCGAGCGCCGGAAATCTTGCGGCATCCCTTCGTTCACTTCTGCGCCAATTGGCCTTTCTTATGTCAAATGTGTTTGCATTCGTCTATGCGGCACCCGTCCCTGGCGGCTCGCGCACATCGATTCCCGGGAGTGTTCCGGCACTTCGCCGTCGCCGCAAGTGTCGCGGTGTGCCTGATTGCGCCGGCGGCCGGTTCTCGCGCCGTTGTCCACCCCGGTACAGAACCTGCGCAGGAGACCGGCTTTCTGAATCGAAGGATCGAGCTGCACGGCGCCGAATATCGATTTCAGGTGTATCTGCCCGAGGAGTGGCGGCGCGACGATCACAGGCTTTGGCCGATCATCCTGGCGCTGCACGGACGCGGCGAGCGCGGCTCGGAAGGCATGTGGCAGACGCAGATCGGGCTTCCGCAGCAGGTGCGCGACCATCCCGATCGCTGGCCGTTCGTGATCGTGATGCCGCAGTGCCCGCAGCCCGACTACTGGACCGATCCGCGGATGATGGAACTTGCGTTGGCCGCGCTCGACCAGGAGTCGGAGGAGTTTCACGGCGACCCGGACCGCACGTATCTCACCGGGCTGTCGCTCGGCGGGTACGGAGCATGGGAGCTGGCGAAGAGCCAACCGCACCGCTGGGCGGCGATTGCGATCGCGGCCAGCGGAGTGTTCTGGAGTTATGCGCCCGAACGCTGGGACGAGGCCGACACGCTGCCGGCGGAGTACGCCCAGGCCGTGGGCCACACACCCGTCTGGCTCTTCCATGGCACCGAGGACAACGTGGTAAAGCCCCGCGAAAGCGAGCTGATGTTTGACGCCCTGAAAACCGAAGGCGGCAACGTGCGCCTGTGGCTCTATCAGGGGCTGCACCATGACTGCTGGACCCGCGCCTACAACGAGCCGGAATTGCCGCGATGGCTGCTCTCGCATCGCTTGTCCCGGCCAGGTCAGGCCGAGTCGGCGAATGCAGGAGCCGAGAGACCGCCGTTTGCCGAAAGGCTGGTGATTCCGCTGCATCCGGCTGCCATCAAGCTGCCGAACTCCGTCCTCGACAGCTTTGCCGGCGAGTATCGCGGCGCACACGGCGAGCCGGAAGTGACGATTTACCGCCAGGCCGATCAGCTTTATCTCAAGAACCGGCGCGGCGAAACCGACCAGCTCGCCGCCGAGTCGCCGACGGTGTTCTTTTATCCTTTCGGAAACAGGCTCACCCGCATCATCTTCGAGCACGATGCGCATGGACAGGTCAAGGCAGCCATCCTGCACGACGACCGGCACGAAGAGCGATGGGAAAGACTGGGCCCCGCGCCCGTCCGGTGAAGGAGGAGCGAGTGCCGCGCTGCGTTTCCGCTCGCGGCCTGGAAGGGCGGGCAGAGACGGACGATACGGAACCCGGCTCGGCCCGGTTCCGTATCGGATCATGGAATGATTTTCGGGTCCGGGTTGAAGCGGGGGCTGAAAGCCGATAGCTGAAGGCTGAATGCTGGCTTGGCAAGGAGGCGTTATGTACTGCAGTGGATGCGGTCAGGCTGTGGCTCCCGGGCAGGGATTCTGCCAGCAGTGCGGCCGGCCGGTCGCGCCGCCGGTGCCTCCCGTGCCTGGAATGATGTACCAGATCCAGACCTACGCCAGCAAGGTGAAGACGCTGGGCATCTTCTGGTTCGTCTACGCCGGTCTGAACCTGATTCTGGGATTCGTCGGCATGGCGTTCCTCCACGCCTTTTGGGGACACAACCACTGGGGTAACTGGGATCAGAGTCCGTGGAACGGGCCGTGGGGCTCACCGTTCGGCCCGTGGTTCGGCCCGGCGATCTTTCATCTCGTCTGGGTCGCCATTCTGGTGCGGGTGGGCCTCGCGCTGGCCGCCGGCTGGGGCCTGATGGAGCGCACGCAATGGGGACGCTTTGTCGCGCTCGTCGCCGCGTTCCTGAACATTCTGCACTTTCCGTTCGGAACAGCGCTGGCCATCTTCACCCTGGTGCTGCTGCTCGGCTACCGCAACAACGCGCTCTATAACGAACTGATTCGAACGCCGTATTGAGGCTCGCGCTTGCGCTCATCTGGGCCGAGCAGGTTGCGGAAAAAACCGCTCACACGGACAAGTGTCGGGGCACGACTTTACCGGTGGCTGAAAAAGTCCCGCGAGAAGCGGTCCGCGCGACAAGAAAAAAGGAAGGGGCTCGTTTCGGCACGACTAGAGTGGTGCCTTGTTATGAAGCCTTTTGTCCGCGAGATCATGCAGTTTCCCGGCGTTTTCCGATGCGTCCGAAATCCGGACAAGAACAGAACAATCGAACTTGTCCGGCGCGGCTGAAGGCGCGCCCATTCAGGACCCTGCTTCCGCAAACCTCGAAGCCTGTGCCGTTCAGAACATTCAGGAAGCTGAATCTGCGCCCTGGCGGCAAACCTACTGCACGCCGCACAAGAAGACGCGCAATCCCATCTCGTGAAACATTGTTGCTTTCGCTGCCAGCGCGCGATCCGCATCCGCCGCGCCCGGCGCGTAGGCCACGTTGACGTGATTGGCCGGATGACGAGCCATGAACTGGTTCTGCGTAATGCCGTGCAGCAGCGCGTGCAGGACGGGCCACTGCGGCGTCACTTCTTTCCACCGCCGCTCCGTCTCTGACGCCGGCAGCGAGATCGCCGTGGCGCGGCCGAGGTCGACGTTGAGCCGACCGTCCTCGACGAAGACGCGGCTCCAGACCAGTTCGCCCGGCTTGCTGACGCCTTTCAGCGTGCCTCCGCCGAGGCGGAAATACATCGGCGGCTGGCGCTCGCTCACCGCGCCCGCGTAGCCGCCGACGAGGTGCGAAGCCGGCACGGCGCCAGAGATCTGGAAGAGCCATACGAACTCGTCGATGCCGGCGCCCCTGTAGTGCTCGCCCCAGCGCACATCGTGCAGCGTGGTGGCGGGATCGAAACCCATCGCCGTCCAGACGCGATTCGTCACCAGCGCATCCACGCCGGCGCACTCGTCCACTTCATTGAAATGCGGCAGCGGCTTGCCCGCGTAGAGCTCGCGACCGTCCTTGCTGCAAGCCGGCGGGCGATCGGCGTTGTTGAGCAGGCCTTCGACGAGATCGGACGCGGGCGAAATGTCCTTGAGCCCCTGCTGGTACTGGATGCCGACCGCGTCGCAGCCGAACTCATCGGCGATGCGCAGTGCGGCGATATACATGCGGCACTGGTCGAGAATCTGCCCGTCCGTCAGATCGGTGGCCTCGTTCGGCCCGGTGGCAAACTTCATGCCTTTCTCGTCGAGCCACGAACGAATCCTGCCGGCTTCTTCGGCGGAGACATCGCGCATGGCCGCGTACAGCGCCGACTGGCTGACGCGCTCCTTGTAGATGCCGGGCGGGTTCATCAGCGAATCTTCAACGATAGCGTTATACATGCCCATGCAGCCCTCGTCGAAGACGCCGAGGAGCGCCTTCTTGCCGCGCAGTTGCGCCGCAAGCGCCGCTCCCAGCTTGCGCTCCGGCCCGGCGACGCGGCCCGGTCTGAAATCGTGCACATGCGATGTGTCATGCGTGATGGTCCTTTGCCGGATCCACTGCCGCAATCCACGCTTCGCGAAATCGTCTTTGAAATCCTTGCTCCACAGCGTGCTGAATTTCACGCCGGCCTTGCGCAAACAGCCATTCAGATTCAGCATTCCCACGAGTCCCGGCCATTGGCCAGACCAATTCGCGACCGTGAGAACAGGCCCGCGATGCGAGATCAGCCCGGCGAGCAAATGACTGCTGTACTGCCAGACGGCCTCGGCCACCACGAGCGGCGCGTCGGGATGAATGTGCTCGAAGACATTCATTCCCATCCGCTGGCTGCAGATGAATCCATGCCTCAGCTTCGCATCCACCGGATGCGCGCGGCGCAGCGCGATGCCTTCCTCGCGAAAGGCGGCGACGAGCATCTCCTCGAGCGCCGCCTGCGCGGGCCAGCACATCTCGTTCGCCGACTGGCGCAGGTCGCCGTTGGCCACCAGCAGGGCTTCATCCGCGGCTACAGGCTTCGGGCTTGTCACTTCAGGAATTGCGTAGGTTGCCATGGAGGTATCCTCAACGATTGATCTGCGACGGCGATGCAACGCCGGCCATTCGATCGGGTTCCCGGCCGCGCGCGACGATCGATTGGTATTTCGCAAAAGCTTCATTCCACATCGGCTCTTTGGACGGCGCAAAGGACCGATACTCCAGAGACTCTTTTATCGCGGCCTGCCCCTGTGCAACACTGCCCAGATGCCGGGTGGCAACGGCCTGCACGAGCGCATTGCCGAGCGCTGCCGCTTCGGCCGGACCCGCAATCACGGGCCTTCCGCAGGCATCCGCGGTCATCTGGCAAAGAAAACGATTGAGACATCCGCCGCCGACAAGGCGAATCGTCCCGAGTTTGCGGCCGGTGATGCGTTCGAGATCCCCGATCGTTTCCCGATAGGCAAAGCTCAGGCTCTCGAAAATGCAGCGCGCCATTTCGCCTGGCGCCTGCGGGACCCCCTGATTGGTCTGACCACTGTAGAACCGCACCGCAGCGCACATATCGGCGGGCGAGAGAAATTCCTTCGCCGACGGATCGATGAAGGAGGCGAACGGCGCGGCGTCCGCGGCCTGACGCTCGAGCTCCGCCCATTCATAATGCCGGCCGGCCGCTTCCCACACGCGCGCACATTCCTGCAGAATCCAGAGACCCGTCAGATTCTTCATCAGGAGCGCGCGTCCGTTCACCGAGCCTTCGTTGGTGAAGCCGCCGTCGAACGCTTCGTCGGAAAGATCCGGCTCATCGACCGCAACGCCGATAAGGCTCCAGGTTCCGCTGCTGAGGAAAACGCTGGAGTCGTCGAGATCGGGGATGGCCGCGACGGCGCTGGCCGTGTCGTGCGAAGCCACGGCGATGCAGGGGAAACCGCGCGCGAATCCAAGATCCGATTGCACGCCCGGCCGCAGATCGCCGAGGATCGTGCCCGGCATCACCACCTCGGGAAAGATGTGCGCGGGGATTCCGAACGCCGCCATGGTCTCGCGCGACCAGCGCCGCGCGCGAAGATTGTAAAGCTCCGTCGTGGTTGCCTCTGTGTATTCGACGCTCTTTTCGCCGCAAAGCAGGAACTGAAAAAAATCGGGGATCATGAGCAGCGTGCGCGCGCCGAGCAACTGGCAGTCCTGCACCACCGCCATGGAGGCCAGTTGAAATGCGGTATTGATCTCCATCGTTTGCACGCCGGTGGCGCGAAAGAGATCGTGGCTGCTCATCGCGGAGCCCAGTTTCTGCGGCACGCCCCGGGTGCGCGCGTCACGATAGTGCCAAGGATTGCCGAGCAGGCGGTCGCGCTCGTCGAGAAGGGCAAAGTCGACTCCCCAGGCATCGACGCCGATTCCGGCCGGCGTTTCACCGCTCACGGCGCGAAGCTTCATCAGTCCGGTCTGAATCCCGGACCAGATGCACAGCGCGTCCCAGAAGAGCGAATCGCCGAGGCGCACGCCGGCATTGGGGAAGCGATGAAGTTCGTTCAAGTGAAATTGCGCGCCGTCCCAGCGGCAATCCATCACGCGGCCGCTGGAGGCGCCCAGATCCACCGCCACAAAACTCGCATTCGCGCTCATAGCCGCTGGTCTGGAGATCCAAGCCCCCGGCGATGCCGGCCCGGGAATCGGATCGCCAAGCAGCCATCGTAGCACCGATGCGTCAGGCGCCGCGCATCGCGCCGGGGAGGGTACGGGCCAGTGCGCGAGAACCCGGGCCAAAGCCTGGAAAGGCCGATTTCGAACGGCCCGCGGCTAAAGCCGCTTCGTTGTCTTGCGCTGAATCCAGCAGCCTGAAGGCTGTTGCTCTCTCCGATTCGCAATCCGGGAGCGTGCCAAAGTGAGTTCTCACACACGCTCTCTGAACCCTGAAGACGGGTTAACCGCTATTGCGCATCGTGCCGGGGATATGAATCACAGCCTCGGTCTTCAACCGCACTTCGTCCAGATCGACATCGGGAGCAAGCTCGACAAGGACCAGTCCGCGCGGCGTGACGTCGAGAACGGCGAGATCGGTAATGATGCGGTTGACCACGTGAACGCCAGTGAGCGGAAGCGAGCATTTGAAAAGAATCTTGGGAGAGCCGCCGCGGGCAACGTGCTCCATGAGCACAATGACGCGCTTGACCCCGGCCACCAGATCCATCGCTCCGCCCATGCCCTTGGCCATCTTGTTCGGCACCATCCAGTTGGCCAGGTCGCCTTCCTCGGAGACCTCCATCGCGCCGAGGATGGCGAGATCGATGTGGCCGCCGCGGATCATGGCGAATGAGTCGGCGCTGGAAAAGTAGCTCGCTCCGGGCAGCGCCGTCACGGTCTGCTTGCCGGCGTTGATCAGGTCCGAATCGAGTTCATCCTCGGTGGGAAACGGCCCCAGACCGAGCAGGCCGTTTTCCGACTGCAGCGTGACCGTAATGTTTTTGGGGATGCAATTCGCGACCAGCGTGGGAATGCCGATGCCGAGATTCACATACGCGCCGTCGGTCAGCTCCTGCGCGGCACGCTGCGCCATCTGCTCGCGGTTCCAGGCCATCCCTCTCAAACCTTCCTGAGCGTCCGCTGCTCGATCCGCTTTTCCGGATCGGGATTGTGCACGAGCCGTTGCACAAAAATGCCGGGGGTGTGAATCAGATCGGGGTCAAGCTCGCCGGGCTCGACGACGATCTCCGCCTCAGCCACAGTGACCCGGCCGCAGGTCGCAGCCATGGGATTGAAGTTTCGCGCCGTTTTGCGATAGACGAGATTGCCCATCGTGTCGGCCTTCCACGCTTTCACCAGACCCAGGTCGGTGCGAATGGCGCGCTCGAGAATGTAAGTGTGCCCGTCGAAGATCCTTTCTTCTTTTCCATCGGCAACCAGCGTGCCCACGCCGGTCCGCGTATAGAATCCCGGAATTCCCGCGCCGCCGGCGCGCATGCGCTCGGCCAGCGTGCCTTGCGGGCAAAACTCGACTTCGAGTTCGCCGGTCAGATATTGCCGTTCGAACTCGGAGTTCTCACCCACATAACTCGAGATCATCTTGACGACCTGATGGCTCCTGAGCAACAGGCCCAGGCCCCAGTCGTCGATGCCGGCATTATTGCTGGCCACGGTCAATCGCTTGACTTTGCTCTCGCACACCGCGGCGATAAGCGCTTCGGGAATGCCGCATAAACCGAAGCCGCCGACGGCAAGCGACATGCCGTTGTGCAGCAGTCCGGCGAGCGCAGCCTGCGCGCTGGGGTAGAGTTTGCTCATGGTCGAACCGTCTTCGCAACGACGGGAGCGCCCGATGCGCGACAACTTCATGATACTCGCGGCCGTTCACTCCGCAGCCGCCGTCGCCACCGCAACCAGCGAGTCCGCGCAGCCGTAATAAAGAAACCACTGCCTGCGAAAGAACACGAGGCCCTCGGCGAACGTCGTCCCGGCAACGTACTGGCCGGTCTTTTCGTACGGCAGCTCCGGCTTCAGCACGGGCACTTCAGTGCGATGAATCAGAAGCGCGGGATTGTTGGCGTCGAAGAGCGCCTCGCCGGCTGCGTAGGCATTCGGCCCCAGCGTCGGGTCGCCTTCCTTGCCGTCGGCGTTCTTGCCGTTATAAAGAACGACGATGCCGGCCCTGGTCAGCACCGGCGGCGGACCCGTCTCGGGAAATGTGCTGTCGAAGTGGCCCGGACGCGGGCCCAGCAACTCGACCGGATTGCCGCGCCCGTCTTCGACCGGCGCCCAGTGGATCAGGTCCGAAGACGTCGCCAGATGAATGAAGCCTTCACCCCAGTACATCCAGTACATGCCGTCGATCCTGGCGGCGAGCAGGCGTCCTTGTGCGAGCCGAGTCACGATGCCGGCGGATTTGTATTTGAGGTGCGCGTATTTGCCGCCTTTTGCGGCCAGGAATGCGGGGCCATGTTTGGTCCAGTGAATGAGATCGCGTGAGGTGGCGACGCCAACCGAGCAGGTTTCGCGATTCCACTGCGTATACGTCAGGACGTAGGTTCCGTCTTCGCTCTCGACAATTCGCGGATCCTCCACGCCGCCCGGCCACTCGCGCGATTTCTGGTCGTCGTCCGCCGGATAAAAGACCGGTTCGGCACGGCGCGTGAAGTGGATGCCGTCGGAGCTCTCGGCCAGTCCCAAACGCGAAGTGTGGCCGCCGATCTCCATGGCGCCGGTGTTGTCCTCGGCGCGGTAGAGCACACAGATTTTGCCGTGCCGCACGATGGCAGCGGGGTTGAAGGTGTGCAGCGCCTCCCATTGCACGGGGGCCTTCAGGATGGGACCGGTGAATACCGCTTTCGGATCCGGCGAGATGACGGGATTGCCGGTGGCGGGACGCGTGAAGGGACCGATCGTCCAGGCCGGGACAGTCTGGGCTGGGATGGCGACCGTTCCCGGCAGCATCGCCAGGCAAAGCAGCGTGGTCCACGTCGTCATCGCATCGCCCCGCCACATTTTCGCAGACCGGCCCGGCAGAAGATCATTGTCCGGGTTCGAGGCTGTCCCGGACAGCCTCACCGAATCGCAATCAGGAGTCCGCCGCTGACGCCGGCAGACCGATCGTGCCCCTGCCCGAAGTTGTAATCGCAGGCCGGTTCGAGATACCAGCCGAATCTTCGCTCTTTTGCCGGCCAGAACATGAAATCCAGCGCGGCCTCGCCGGAAATCGAGTTCGAGTCGGCGTTTCTTCCGTTCGTGTGAACCCACTCCGGACCCACGCCGGCCATGAATTCGACCTTGCGGCTGAGAGTCCAGGGTTTTTTGAACAGCAGGTCGATATCCCACTCCGTCGAGCCGGATCCGAAAAGCGGAGTGACGCCAGCCTCAAGCTCGAGCCAATTCTCCACCGGTGTGACTTCCGCGGCAATCGTGGGACCGAAGCCCGATCCGCCTTGCCTGAAGCTGCGGCTTCCGGCGGCTCCGAGTTCAAGGATTGCGATCGCTTCCTTTTCTCCGGACGGAGGTGTCTGGGCCGCCTGGGGAATGGCCTGGCGGCAGCATGAAAGCAAGACCGGTATCAACGCCACTCTCATTCCGTTCATCATCGCCTCATCGGTGGCATAAAATCGGGAAACAGGAAGCTGACCGGTCAGCTTCGACCGTCGAATCGTCATTCCGCACGCGGAAACCCGGGCGCATAGAAGCTTAACGTCGCGTCGCCCTGCTGCAGCAAGCGTGTGCGCCTGAGGTTTCCATATGCATCCTCGAGCGGCTGCTTGCGGCGATGCTCGGCGATCACGAGGCCTCCCTGCGCGAGCAAGCCGGATGAGGCGCCCCCGAGCAGATCAAGCGCAGCATCGTAATCGGGTGCGGCGTCCCAGGGCGGATCGAGGAAGACGAGATCGAACCTGGGTGAACTCTCCGGCCGGCCGCGGCGCAGAAAAGCGGAAACGCTGCCGGCATGGACGCGCACGCCGTCGCGCAGCCCGAGTCGGGCCAGGTTTTCGCGCAGGGCCTCCAGCGCCGCTTCGGCTCGCTCCACAAACGCCACACGCGCGGCTCCGCGGCTCAGCGCTTCGATTCCTACCGCCCCCGAGCCGGAAAACAAATCCAGGAACGAGGCACCCTGGATGCGCGGCGCGAGCACGTTGAAGAGCGTTTCCCGCAGCCGGTCGCTGGTGGGTCGCGTGGCGAGCCCGGATGGAGCCTCGAGCCTGCGCGAGCGAAGTGAGCCGGCGATGATGCGCATCCCACATAAGGATAGTCGACCGGTATCGACAGAAAATTCGGTGGCAGTTGGCGGCCCACCCTCTACAATCGCCTTATGCGCGGCTGGACAATCCCGCTGGGCCGGTGGATGGGCGTGGAGATCCGCGTCCATGCCTTCTTCCCGCTGCTGGGTCTGGTCTGCCTGGGGTTGAGCGCGTCGGACGGATTCCTGCGCGGACTTGGACTGTTTGCCGCCATGACGGCGGCCGTGGTTGTGCGCGAGATCGCGCGCCTCATGGTGGCGGCGTGGCAAGGGCTGAAACTGCGCGCCATCCTGGTGCTCCCCATCGGCGGCCTGTTTGCCTACGCCAACCCCGAAAGCCAGGAAGCGGCCAACCAGGGCGCAGGTCAATTCACGCTGGCGATGGCCGGACCTCTGGCCAACCTCGCCACCGCGGCGCTGCTGGCCGCGGTGTTCCTGGGCGCAAGCGGCAGCATTCGCCTGTTCGCCCAGCCCTGGATCAGTTCCGGATATTTGCTGCGCAGCGTGATGTGGATGCAGGCGGGCCTCGGCATCCTGCACCTGGTGCCGGCCTATCCGCTCGACTGCGGCCGCCTGCTCAGAAGCCATTTCGCCCGTCACCATGGGTCCGCGCCTGCCGGCCGCGCCGCCATGGGTCTGGGCCAGGTGCTGGCGCTCGGGGCCATGGTGGGCGGTTGGCTGCTGCACAGCCCATGGATGGTGATCGCAGGCTTCTTCATCATGATCGGGGCGCAGGTCGAGGATCAGGGCGTATTTTTCCAGTCGGTGGTCGACACCGTGCACATGCGCGAGGTGATGCTCACCGACTTTTCCACGCTTTCGCCATCGGACACGCTGGCCGACGCGCTGGTCCGTTGCGTGCACTCCCTGCAGGAGGATTTCCCGGTCGTCCGCGGTCCGCAACTGGTCGGCATCGTCTCCCGCCAGCGCATTGTCGACGCCCTGCGCAACGACGGCAACGGCTATGTGCAGTCGGTCATGTCGCGGGCCTTTCAGGTGGCGCGGCCTGAAGACACGCTGGGAACCACAATCCGCCGCATCACCGCCGGCCGCGGGCTCTCGCTCATTCCCGTCACCGAGAGCGGCCGCGTGGTGGGTATCGTGAGCGTTCAGAACCTGATGAGTTCGATGTCGCTGCTCGCCGAGCAGCGCCGCATCGAGCGCCAGGAAAGCAGTGAATGAGGCTGCAATCTCCTCCAGGGACGAAAGGCCGCTTGCGCCCGGCCTTTATATCGTCGCCACACCGATAGGGAATCTGGGCGACATTACGCTGCGCGCCCTCGATGTGCTGAAGCGCGCCGATCGCATCGCCTGCGAAGACACCCGCCATACGCAAAAGCTGCTGAATCACTTTGGCATCGTGACGCCGACGGTAAGCTGCCACGAGCACAACGAACGCGCGCGCGCCGCGGAGCTGATCGCGGCGATGAAGAACGGCGGGCGCATCGCGCTGGTCTCCGACGCCGGCACGCCCGGCATCAGCGATCCGGGAAGCTTGCTGGTCACGCAGGCAATCGCCGCGGGGGTTTCCGTGATTCCCATTCCCGGGGCCAACGCAGCGCTTGCCGCGCTGACCGCCTCGGGCATCGCGGCGGCCGAGTTCCATTTCGCCGGGTTCCTGCCGGAGAAGCCAGGCGCGCGGCGAACGCGACTCGAGTCGTTGCTTGCAGAGTGCGAAGCGGCCGAGGCACCGCGCACGCTCGTTTTCCACGAAGCGCCACATCGGATTCTGCCAATGCTCGAGGACCTCGAATCGATGTGGGGCGCGGACCGCCGCATTGTCGTAGCTCGCGAACTGACCAAGGTCCACGAGGAATTCCTGCGTGGGACGGTTGTGGAAGTGCGGAAGGTGCTAGGCAGCCGCGAACAGGTGCGCGGAGAATTCGTCGTTCTGGTCGATGCGCAGCCACGGACCGGCGCTCGCGTGCGAGTCCAGGTTCAGGAAAGCGTCGCCGGCCGGATCGCTCGCCTTCAGGCGGAGGGTGGCGTCGACGAAATGGAAGCGCTGAAGCGGTTGGCGCGAGAACGGGGATTGTCGAAGAGCGAACTGTATCGCGAGCTGCAGCGCGAGCGGGCGCGACCAAAGGGCCGCGGCAAATCCTGAGGCGCAATCGCGCCCGGCCGCCGATAGTTCACGGTTCGTAGTTCACAGGTCGGAGCCTTTATGGCTCGAACCGGAAGCATGAGCGCCTGTCGAATCATCGTGAACCGCGAACTATCCTGAACGCGGAGGGACTCTGGATGAAAAAGCTCCTGCCAATTCCGGTTCTGATTTGTCTTGCAATTTCGGGGATCGCGCAAGCGAGCCCCGACGAAGCCGCCATTCGCGCCGCCATGGCGGCCCAGGCCGCGGCGTGGAATCGTGCCGACATTCCCGCTTTCATGCGGGCCTATGAGAATTCGCCGCAGACGACGTTCATCGGAGCGACGCTGCGCAAGGGGTATGAGCCGATCTTCGAGCGATACAAGACGGCCTACTCGACTCCCGAACAGATGGGCACACTGAGCTTCGGCGCCATCGAAGTGCGCCTTCTCGAAGGATCGTGCGGCAAGCCGGAGTTTGCCGTGGTCACCGGCACGTTTCATCTGGAGCGTTTGGCCAGGGGCGAAGCCAAAAAGGACGATGGAATTTTCTCGCTCGTCTGGCGCAAGGGGGCCGACGGATGGAAGATCGTTCTCGATCACACCAGCTAGGCGAGCGGGCCGGCGACTGCGGCTGCCGGCCCTACGGGAAGGCTGGAAAGCGCTCCGCCCCTCAGTCGCTGTCCTTCAGGATTTCGACCGTCGGGGACGACTCGCTCTCATTCGTCAGCTCGCCCCGGTCGGGTCCGGTCAACCGCAGGGTGAAACGCACCGGTGGCGTATCGAGCGAGGCCGGCGGATGCGCGCGCCGGTGGCTCACGGCGAAGCTGAGCGTGACGCCGTCGAATCCGGGATCGATCAGGGGCTGGGGAACGCCCGGCGTCGAAGTCTCCGCCTTGCCCGGCTCCCGTCGCAGCAGGTAGAAGAGGATCGCGCCGTTGAGCGAACCCGTTTCGCAGGTCACGTAGAGCGTGACGGCGGGCAGGCCATCCATCTGCGCGCGCCACACGCCTTCAATGGCCTGGCGGTTCCGCGCCTGGCTCGATTGCGACGCCAAAACGTCGCGCGAAGAGACTTGTACGATCACGGCCGCGGTGACGAGCGCGGCGACGACGACGAGCGGTGCGAATCGTGTTTTCACGGCTGTCTCCTTTGCTTCCTCGACGGATTTCTATGGGTTCTTTGCCATTTCGACCACCGGAGCTTCGGGGCCGCAGTTCACGCAATGCAGGCTGGCCTTGCCGTCGGACAGGAGCATGACGACAAAGCTGGCGACCTTGACCGAGCCGTCGCGCCCCTCCATGCGCACGTCGAACGAAAGCTTGTCGCCGTCGACCCGCGGATGGACGAGCACATGCGGTTCCCGCGCGATCCCATGCGGGAGCCCGCCATCGCGCCGGACGATGTCGAGGACGATCGGTCCGCCAAGCGTACCGGTATCGGTGGCGAGCGTCATGGTTCCGGTGGGCAGGCCTTCGGCATCCGCGAGCCAGATGCCGGCCCAGGGATCGCTGCCCGGAGGTGCCTGGGCCGTCAGACCGATCGCGGCAGCACATAACGCAGCCGCGGCGAGCGCGATCACACGTATCCTGTGCTTCATTTCCGTTCCTCCTTCTTTGCGAATTGTCGGGGATTGCCGTGGCGGGGAGCGATCCGCCACAGCCATTCAGCACCCGGCCGGCCACGTCACGATTGCCGGTTTGTCGCGGCCTGAAGCCGGCTACACCTGCTTGCCAATGGCCGCCGTGGCCAGCGTTCCACCCAGACCCATGGTTTCCACCGCGGACGAGGGCACGATCACCATCGAGCCGCGTTCCTTGATGGCTTCGTAGAGCATGTTCATGGCGCGCAGGTGCAGCGCCACGGGATTTTCGGTGTAAGCCGACGCGGCCGAGACGAACTTCTCCGAGATTTCGGTTTCCGCCTGGCCGAGGATGATGCGCGCCTGGCGCTCGCGTTCGGCCTGCGCCTGACGCGACATGGCGTCCTCGAGGCTCTGCGGAATGCGCACGTCGCGAATCTCGACCGAATGCACGGTGATGCCCCAGGGATTGGTCTTCTCGTCGAGGATGCGCTGCAGCTCATGGCCCAGCAGTTCGCGCTCGGTGATCATCTGCGCAAGCTCGTGGCGTCCGATCGATTCGCGCAGCGCCGTCTGCGCGCTGAGGTTGATGGCCTCGATAAAGCTTTCCACTTCGAGGATCGCCTTTTCCGCATTCCACACCATCCAGAAGACGATGGCGTCGACGTTGACGGGCACCGTGTCGCGGGTCAGCGTCGACTCGGCGGTCACGCTGTGCACGCGCACGCGCTGGTCCACATGCGGGCTGATGGCCTCGAAGACCGGCACAATGAAGAACAGTCCCGGTCCGCGCAGCCCCACGTAGCGGCCCAGCCGCAGGAGCGCCACCTTCTCCCACGGCTGCACCACCTTGACGGCGAAGAGCAGATAAAGGCCGGCGAGACCGCCGGCGATGGCCGGCCACGGCTGGTTGAGCATCGCTGTCGCGATGGCGCCTGCGCCGGCGCAAACGATAAACGCCGTCACGGGGACCCGCTGCCTCTGGATATCGTGGATCTTCTGAAAGCTCGGTACACTCGTGAACATGGTTCAACTCCTTCGCGCCGTTACCTGAGTCCGGCCGCGCAATTCTTCGATCAAATCGTCCACCGTGAACCCCGCAGCGCCGGCGCGGGCCACCGCGTCGGTCACTATCTGCGCCAGTTGCCGCTCGCGCTCGGCGTCGGCGCGCTTCAGCTTCTGCGCGCTGATAAAGGTCCCCGTGCCCTGGTGCGTCTCCAGCAGGCCGCCCAGCTCGAGCTCGCGATAGGCGCGGACCACGGTGTTGGGATTGATCTCGAGATCGACGGCGAGCTGGCGCACGGTGGGCAACTGATCGCCGGCGGCAAGCGCGCCCGAGGCGATGCCGCCGCGCACCTGGTCGATGAGCTGGCGATAGACCGGGACGCCGCTATGAAGATCGAGCCGGAAGCTGAACCGGGTTGGCGAGGACGACGGGCTCATGACGATTCCTAATGTACTATAAGACTAGTACATTATGTCAAGCACTTTTTCAAATTTCCTCAAAATCCGCAAACCGGGCCCGTTGGGCGACGATCGGCCGAGCCTGCCGGGGCGCATTCCGGCTTTGCAACTCCTGTAAACTGAACAGCGATGAGCTGCCTCTTCTGCAAGATCATCGACGGAAGCATTCCGTCGACCGCCGTCTACCAGGACGATCAATGCTACGCTTTCGCGGACATCCATCCG
Organism: Acidobacteriaceae bacterium; assembly: GCA_030039035.1. Taxonomy (GTDB): domain Bacteria; phylum Acidobacteriota; class Terriglobia; order Terriglobales; family Acidobacteriaceae; genus Telmatobacter. Next base: position 21,313 of record JASHQQ010000125.1, read on the forward strand.
CGCGCGCCGGTGCACGTTCTGGTGGTGCCGCGCGAGCACATCGCTTCTCTCGGCGAAGCGGCCGGTCATCACAAATCGCTGCTCGGCCACCTGATGTGGGTCGCCGCGGAGATCGCGCGCCGGAAGGAGCTGGGCAAGGGCTATCGCGTGGTCATCAACAATGGCGATGAGGGCGGGCAGACAGTCGACCACCTTCATTTGCATGTGCTGGGCGGGCGCGCCATGACCTGGCCGCCGGGATAAGAGGATTCGAAGGCCCAGCCTCATTCCTTCCCAGGTCCGAACCCACGGACCTGGGGCACCCAGCCGCCGGGACAGGTGGAGCGTCCAGGGTCCGGCGTCCAGCGTCCAGGGCTTCAAAGCGTCTTTCGGTACACAACGAAGCCCGTGTCCTCCGCGACCTTGTCGTACAGCGTTCTTGCCGTCGCATTGGTCGCGTGCGTATGCCAGTAGACGCGGCTGGCGCCGGCGCGCCCGGCGCAACGGCAGACATCCTCAATCAGCGCCCGGCCCACGCCCTTTCCCCGCGCGGATTCGAGCGTGAACAGATCCTGCAGATAACAGACCGGCCCGATCGAGATGGTGCTGCGATGAAACAGGTAATGCACAAGGCCAATCAGTTGGCCCTCGCGTTCCGCCACCAGCGCGTGCATCGGCTCGTAGCCGTCGAAGAAGCGGGACCAGGTCCTGTGCGTCACTTCATCCGGCAGAGCCGTTGCCCCGTGCCGGCCATAGAACGCGTTGTATCCGTCCCACAGAGGCTTCCATTGCCGGAAGTCACGCTGTTCAATCGATCGCACCTTGATTTCGCTGCGCATCGCTTCAGCCCCCTCGGGAAATGCGATGAGTGAAAACCTTTCACGATACATCGCTGCGATTCCGGACCCGCAACGTGCCCGTCACTCTAGCGAAGCTTCTCGCGCACGTCGAGCCGAACGAGATAAAGGAAGAAAACCAGATTGAGCAGGCTTTGCACCAGCGCGGCAACCTCGTGCCGCGCCTCAAAAATCCAGAAGCAATACGCCACCAGCAGCACCACGGCAGACAGCGTCAGCGCCCAGGCCCAGCGCTTCAGGCGCATGAGCCCGAAGCTTGCCATGAAAAACGCCGCGGCAAGAATGAGAAAGAGGGGTGGATAGTGGCGCCCGATCGCTCCTGCCACCACCACGCAGGCCAGAATCAGCATATAGAGGCTGATGGCGGCGAGCCCAGGCAACTGCAAAATGGTGCGCGCCGCCTCTTCGCGCTTCGGCGCGGCCGGAGGATTCGAAGAGCTTGTCGAATGCGGCTTGTCCGGCCGCGAAGACGCTGACTCGCGCCCGCCTTCGTGTTCGCCGATTTTCTCCCCTTCTTCGCTCATAGCGTGTGGAGATACGCCAGCAGATCGCGCAACTGGTCGTCGTCGAGCGGCGTGCCCGGCATGATCTGGTGGCCGTGCAGGATGACCGCGGTGAGGCGCTCGTCGGTGGGCGGCGCGCCCGAGGGCATCGCCTTCACCTTCGTGATCGCCTGCAGGCCGGGGCCGTGCAGGCCGCGCGTGGAGGTGGGATAGTGGCAGCGCGCGCACTTCTCCTGGTACACCTGCGCGCCGCGCGCTTCCTGCGCGGTCCACTCGGACGCGGGCTTCGAGGGCGGCAGCGACTGGCATGCACCCAGCGCCAGCAAAAGAGCCGCCGCGGGCGGCGAAGCAAGCCGCCAGGCCGATGGAGAAGGCGCGCGCATCCGGCTTCGATGATAAATGGCGCGGCGGCTCAGGCATTTCCAGATTGGTTGCAATTCGAAGTGAAGACGCGAAGTCGGCGCCACCCAATGACGGATCGACACGGTTCCTGGCCGGATTGCGGTCCAAGGTCCCACAACGACGCCCAGGGAGATTGCCGAATTCTTCAGCGATTGCCGACAGTTCGGAGGCGGACCGGAAGATGGAAGGCATCCCGGCTAACCGGGTTCGTCACTCCCGGTATGGATCGAAGGTCAGGGTTACGGTTGTCTGGACTCTGGCCGGCTTGCCGTTCACGACGTAAGGCTTGTAGCGCCAGGTCTTCACGGCATCCAGAGAGGACTGCAGGAAAACCGACGGGCCGCTGACGACCTTCAGATCCTCGACCGATCCTGTTTCGGAGACGACAGCTTCCAGCACAACCTTGCCGCGGACATAATGATTCCAGGCAGCGGGCGGATAAACCGGCCGCACCCTGTGAATCAAAAGCTTATCCGCCACCTCGACCGGGACGACTATGGGCGGAGGAGGCAAAACCTTCACTGTCGGGCGCGACTGCCGGCTGAACACGCTGTCGACCGGGCCGGCGCCGCCGCCCATCTGTTCTGTAGTTGCCGCGTCAAACCCCGCAGATGGCGGTGCTTCTTCTTTTCGACGCGCCTTGACATCCCGGGGAATACGGGGCGCCGAAGCCAACTGGTCGTTCATCAATGTCGAATCCACCTGAGGCGAGGCGCTTTTCGTGTCCCGCGAATCGAGGACAGTCCCATGCGATGCAGACGCAAGTTCCGAATCCGCCTTGGGCGAGATGGCCTCTTCGATGTTCGTGACCGGTTGCGGAATCAATGCCTGACGAGTGCTGGCCGCGGCGGAAGGATGGATTGAGGCTTGCGTTTTCGACGGCGCGGGCTTGGGTATTTTCGGCGCCTCATCCACACTGTTGGCCGCCGGGAGCGTTTCGGCTGATTGGGCTGCGAGGGTATGCCTGGCGGGACTGAACAGGCGAGGACCGACGAAGAGCAGGAGCACAAGCAGAGCAAAGCTGGCCGCGCCAATCCTCACCCACTTTTTCCGATTGGGATCCTCATCTCCCAGCTCGTCAAGATCGGAGTGGAACGACAGGATGCCAATCTCATCGGTCTCAATCGCCGGTGGTTTCTGGACGGGCTCGATGAGTTCCCTCCATTTGACGGCGCCGTTCGGGTCAGCCGGCGCAACAGAGGCCCCGCTGAGGAACTTTGCCCATTGCGCGGCGGCTGTTGACTGGCCGCAGTTTCCCGTGTCAGCGGTTCCGGGCTTCTGCGGAGGGTCTTCATCCTCCGCGGGGGCGACCGACAACGCGGTTTCACGAGTGTAGGGGATCTCTTCGATGAGTACGCCAGGCGAAGGCAACGGGAAAGAAACATCGTTGAACGCGCGGGCAGTCACTTGTCCATGTGAAGCCGGTTCCGGCTGACTCTCCAGCGCTGTGCCGTTGCCCCCTGATTCCTGTTCTGGTGCCGGTCCCGATGCCAGCCGAAGAAATTCCTCATCGCTCATGTGAACCGATGCACATTCCGGCGACGGCTTCTCCTGCCATATGTCCGTCTCAGGGGCCGCGATGACCTGCGGCTTCGGCCTCGACACGGGCTGAGCTTCCGGGCCGGCGCCGATCCGGGCGCGGGCAAAAACCCTGTCCAAAATGCTTTGACGAGCCGGCAGCACCAGATACTCGCGAGCGCCGGCGCGCTTGCAGCGGGCCATCACTTCGGGGTCGGCCTCCTCCGTATAGGGAACGACGGTGAGTGAAGCTTCGCCGCGGATGCTCTCTACCAGATCGAGGGCGACTTTGGGATCGCTGTCGAGGTCGACGATAACGATGTCGAATTGCCGCGCCAACAGCCTCGAGACGGTTTCAAGGTGGGTTGGATAGGAAGAAAACTCATAGACGTCAATCGACGGGTATTCGGCAAGGACGCTGGAAACGGCGAAGCGCCGCGGCTCGTTGGGCCCGATCAACGCAATCGACAACTGTTTGGCGAGAAGGAAGTCGCCAGGTATTTCGAGCGTCGCTGCTGTTGAGACTGAACTCACCGTCTTACCTCCACCCCGAGATTTCAGCGCTTTTGCCGCGCCCTTTCAAATATGTGTGTCGTTGAATCCAAGCCCAGAATGCGCCGTTCCTCGACGTGCTTGTCCACGGTTGCTCGTGAATCGGGGGCAGCCTGCCGATTCAGGCTCGACCGGGAAGTATCCGTCAGCCACACGATAGTAACTTATGGTTCCATAAGCTACACGTACATTGGAACTTGATAAATCCACCCGGTAGTTACTTAAGTGAGATTGGTCCGCTTCTACGTCGAAAAGGGTTGTTGCTCGCCAGGATTTGCGCAGCCTGAGACCGTAATCGGGCGCATCGGACCCGATCGGTCAGCGCAAGTTGATGATTTGCCGACCAGCCTTTGACGAATCTTCGCCCTGAAACCGTGACTTTGGTGTTGCCAGCAGCTCCCGGAACCCGCCGGATGGGTGCGTTCGCCGATGGGATCGGGCCAACAGGGAGTGGCAGCATTGGAGACATGCCGGAACGACGCAACGGCTCTGAAAATGCCGTCACTCCGCGGCGGCAATGGCCTCGGCAATGCGGTCGATGGCGTGCTCTTCGGCGTTGCTCTCGGGCCGGTGGCCGTTCACCATGATGGAAAACGTGACCGTCTTGCCGCTGGAGGCAGTCATGTACCCCGACAGCGCGTTGGCTTCATTCAGCGTGCCGGTTTTCGCCCACATCTTCCCCTTCAGCGGCGAGTTTTTGAAGCGTCCGCTCAGCGTTCCGTCCACTCCGGCCACGGGCAGCGTTGCGCGCCACGCCGCGCCCCACGACTGCTTCGCCGCATGGTCGAGAAGCTCCGTTAACGCACGCGGAGCGATGCGGTCGTCGGCGCTCATCCCCGAGCCGTCGTACAGGAAGAAATCCGCGTCGTCGACGCCGGCCGAGACCATGAACTGCCGCACCACGCGCGCGCCCTGCGCAAAGCTGCCGTCGTTGCCTTTCAGCTTTCCCAACAGACGCAAGAGCAGTTCGGCGTGCAGATTCTGGCTCACCTTGTTGGTGACCATGATGTCCTGGTCAATGGGCGGCGAAACCCGCGTGGCCAGCACCTTGCGCCCGTTGATCGGGGCCGCCACGGTGTATGGCGCCGCCTGGTCGAGGGTCAGCGGCTGCTCGCGTTCGGCGCTGAAGTCCTCGGTGCCCAGCGCGTAGCGATGCAAGGCGGTGGGAGCGCCGGTTACGCCGATGCCGCGGCCGCGCAGCGCCTCGATGAATGCCTGCGCCGTGAAGACCGCCGGATCCTCGACGGCCAGATCGGCGCGCAGCCCGGAGGCCGGCGCCGTGCCCCAGGCGCGCACCATCGTCGCTCCCGGGCGGCGCTCCAGCCCGGGATGCGCCGGCTGGCCGTTCTCCGCGGGCGCGATGTTATTGGCAATCACGAAGTAGCCCACATCGGGCGACCAGGTGGCGAGAGTGGCAGCCGTCGAAGCGGGATCAGGCGAGATCGTCAGTTGCACGGTGTTTTCGTTGAAAGTGAGTGCCGAGACCGGCGCTCCGTAGCTCCATTGCAGATCGTCCCACTCCCACGAGCTGCCGTAGGGTTCGTCGAGATAAAAGCTGTCGTCGCCGACGACATCGCCCTCGACCTTGCGCACGCCGGACTCTTCCACCTGCTGTGCGAGAGCGTTGAGCACGGCCATGGGATCCGGCGGAGGAGGCGGCGGTGTTGGCGGCGGATTATTGGCCGCCTTCGACTCCTTCGCAGCGGCGGCCGGAGGCGGCGGGGGCTGCTGCGGAGGCTGATAGGGATATTGCCGGGCACTCAGCGTGGGATCGCCGGCGCCCAGCAGGATCAGGTCCCCATGCAACACGCCGTTCCCGTCGATGTCGCCGCCGGCGACGATGTGCGTGGTCCAGGTGAGCGAGTCCACCGGCAGCAGGGCAAAGGCCGCGGCCGTGGTGGTCAGTTTCGTGTTGGAGGCCGGCGTGAAGAGACGCGTATCGTTCAGGCCATAGAGCGATTGACCATCGAGCGTGGTTACGCTGATTCCAAACTCGGCGTGGATCAGCGCAGGATCGGCGAGAATCGCGCCGATGCGCTCGGCCAACGGCCCCTGCGCCGGCGCCGGATGCGCCGCGGGCCGCGCGGGATGCGCCTGAGCCGGAGCATCCATAGAAAAAGAAAGAATCGCGGCGAACAGCACGGCCATTGTGCGACGAATGTTTGCCATGGCCGGAGTGTAGCAGCCGGGCCACGGCGCGGAGGTGCGCCAGTGGCGCGTACCATCGGTATCGATGGGACGACTCGCACGACAGATCGCGCCGTGGCGGCTGCGCACGCGCACGCTCGAGCCGGGACGGCGCACGCTCGTGATGGGCGTGGTCAACATCACGCCGGATTCTTTCAGCGACGGCGGCCGGTTTCCCGACCCTGAAGCGGCGGCAGACCATGCATTAAAGCTTCTGGAAGAAGGCGCGGATCTGATCGATCTGGGCGCGGAGAGCACGCGGCCCGATTCGCGAGTGAGCTCGCGCGCGGGCGGCGCGGAAGGATCGGCGAGTCGCCCTGCGGTGAGCGCGCATGAGGAGCAGGCGCGGCTCTTGCCGGTGATCGAAGGCGTCCTGTCGGCACGACCGGATGCAATCGTCTCAGCGGACACGTACAAGGCGGCAACTGCACGCGCGGCGCTCGAGGCCGGAGCGGAGATTATCAACGACGTGAGCGGCTTCACATGGGACGAGGAGATGGCCGCGGTCTGCGCCGAATTCAAATCAGGCGTGGTGCTGATGCACACGCGTGGGCGGCCCGAAGAGTGGCGCACGCAGCCGCAGTTGCCGACAGGAGAACTGCTCGCGTTGGTCCGCGCCGGACTGGAATCGGGCCTTGCAGCCGCTGCACAGGCCGGCATTGCCCCGGAACAGATCGTTCTCGATCCGGGCTATGGATTCGGCAAGCGCTTCGACGAGAACTACGCGCTGCTGGCGCGGCAGGCGGAGCTGCTTTCGCTGGGCCGGCCGCTGCTCGCCGGCGTCTCGCGCAAGTCGTTCCTCGGCCACACGCTCGCTTCGCTGCATGGCGGCGTGCCGGCGCCTGTCGCAGAGCGTGAGAGCGCGAGCATCGCGGCGATGGTCGCGGCGATCATCAATGGAGCGTCCATCGTTCGCGTGCACTCGGTGCGTCCCGCGATTGAGGCGGCGCGGATAGCCGACGCGGTGCTTGGTGCAGAGACGAAATGAGCCAAAGGCTCCTTGCTCTTGCCTGCCACCCTGTCGACTCGCCCCGGCGAGTCGACAGGATGGGGCACCTCTTCACTTCTGATCAGCCCGGGCGCCCCATCCTTGCGGCGTTTTTTGTTCTTGCCGCAAGGGTAAGATCAGCGAGTTCACGCAGCGAAGCATCTAACTCATTCCGACCTTGTACCGCGGCCACAGCGGGCGCATCGATTCGTGCGAGATCGCCGGCTCGCCGTCGCACTCGACCTCGATTACCGTGGCCGGCTCATCCGGCGCCTGCAGCGGAAGCCCGGTGAGCCGCAGCGAAAACTCATCCTGCGTGAAGGCGACATTTTCGCCGGTCTTCAGCAATCGCGCCGATTTCACCTTCGGCTTGAGCCCGCCGATGGCAATCACCACCTCGGGCTGAAAGAAGCTGAGCCACTCTGCCGCCGGGGTGTGGCCAGGCCAGTAGTGCTGATGAATGTAGAGCGTGTTGCCGCGGCGCGAATAGCCGGCGTTGCTGTTCCAGTCGAACGAACCGCGTTCCGTGCCGTAGATCGCCTTGCCGTTGGTGTCGAGCCATTTGCCTACGGATTCGAGCACGTTGACGGACTCGTCGGGAATCGAGCCGTCGGGTTTGGGCCCGATATTGAGCAGATAGTTGCCGCCGCCGCGCGCGCACTCGGCCAGGTTCTGCACGATCGTCTTCGGTGTCTTCCACGAATCGTCGCCGCGATTGAAGCCCCAGCTATCGTTCAGCGTCATGCACGTCTCCCAGGCGCGGCCTTCGGGCGCGGCTTCGATGTTCTGTTCCGGCGTGGAGAAGTCGCCTGGCAGCCCATTGCGATTGTTCACGATGATCCCGGGCTGCAGCGCGAAGACCATCTCGTTCATGCGTTCCGATTCCCACTGCGCGGCCGTCAGCGGCCAGTCGACGTCGTACCAGAGCACGTCGATCTTTCCGTAATTGGTCATCAGCTCGCGAATGAGTCCGTGCGTGTATTCGACGAAGCGCTTGCGCGCCGCCTCGTCGGTTTTGCATTTCGCTCCATCGGGATGATGCCAGTCCATGAGCGAGTAATAAAAGCCCACGCGCAGACCTTCGCCACGCACCGCTTCGACGAATTCGCGCACCAGGTCGCGGCCCGGGCCCTGTTTGGCGGCGCAGTAGTCGGTGAGTTGCGTGTCCCACTGGCAAAAACCTTCGTGGTGCTTGGTCGTCATCACCATGTACTTTTGCCCGGCGCGTCTGGCCAGTCGCGCCCAGTCGCGCGCGGCATTCGGCTTCGGCGTGAAGTGTCTGGCGAGGATTTCGTACTGCGGAAAGGGCACGCCCTCGACTTCCTTGGCCCACTCGTGCTGGCCGATCACGCTGTAGAGCCCCCAGTGGATGAACATCCCGAACTTCGCTTCATGCCACCACGCCATGCGCCGGGCGCGAGTCGCGTTCATTCCGGCTTCGATGGACGATGCCTGGCCGGCGCCTTGCGAGGCCTGCGAACCCAGCGTGGGGACGTTTCCGGTGACGGCTATGGCGCCGGCGGCGCCAAGTCCTTTGAGAAAACTGCGCCTGGTGTTCTCAATCCAGTCCATCGCCATCTCCTTCGCCTGATCGGATTTGCGGCGCAGTTGCAGACGCACTCCGCGCCGAAGAGAATCTTACAGCTTGAAGCCGGAAGGTATGATTCGAGCCGGAGGCGGGAAGCGGAGATGGATGACCGCTTGGCTCCGGCTATTGCCGCGGACGATCGGAGAAGAGCACGAATCCGCCCAGCACGGCCACCGCGGCAAGCCCGAAGACGAGCAGCATCAGGCCCCACACCGGCATGGCCAGCGCGGACGACCAGAGATCTTCGAAGTGCAGGCCGGGCGATTGACCGGGTTGCGTGAGCCACGAAAACCAGCGAGGAACATTCCTCGCCTGAGCCACCAGGAGGATCGCCGCGATGGCAATCGTCACCACAAGCGCGAAGATCTGCGCGCCCAGAATCGGCCTGGCGATCCGCTCGACGGCGGCGTTGCGGCGGCGCAACTGCGCGCGCCACCAGAGCACGCCGGCCGAGACCGGCGCCGGCCCGCTGACAGCCTGCGCCCGCGCCGACTGAAACGCCAGCATCACAAGAACCAGTTCGCCACAGGCGCGACAGCCGTTCACGTGCTGACGCAGATCCTCGACGCAACCTGCAGGCCACTGGCCGCGCAGCACCTGCGCCGCGACTTCGCTCTGGCGAGGGCAGGACTTCGGAATCATCGCGCCCTCCCTTGTCGTCCTTCCGCTTCGGGCTCGCGCAGCAGGCGCGCGATCTTGCGCCGGGCGCGAAAAAGAAGCAGCCGGATGCTGGCCGAGGCGAGCCCGGTCACATCGGCGATTTCGCGGTGCGAGTAACCCTCGGCGTAGGCCAGCCACAACAGTTGCCGGTCGCGCGGACGCATCGCCGCCAGCGCCGGTCCCAGCAGGAATTGCGACTCGATCCGGGCCGCATCCGGACTTGTCGCAAAGAGCTCCTCGGGAATCTCTTCGATCGACGGCGACCTGGCGCGACGCCAATGATCCTTGAGCAGATTGGTCGCGATGCGAAAGAGATATCGCCGCCCGGCGACTTCGCCGTCCCATGACCGCGCAGCGCAGAGAAAACGTACGTAGCTTTCCTGCATCAGGTCGTCGGCCAGCGCGGCGTCGCCGGAGACGCGCGCCAGATACGCCCGCAGCGGGCGCGCCGAGCGCTCGTAGAACCCGGCAAAGGCGTCGTTATCCATGGGCAGCTCGGCCGCGCGCTGCGCTTCGCCGGTGGCGACGTTCTCCATGACGAATTCCCATCGCATAGGCGACTACTCTTTCGCGACCCACTCGCTCACTGCGGCTCCCGCGGGTCGAGGGGCGAATTCTGGCGGCCGGGCGCTGAATGCTGCTCAGGCATCAACCCCAGCCTTGCAGCAAGCAGCCATGTGATTCCTGCCGATATGATAAATCCAATTCCCGGCATCAGCACGACAACTCCCATCAGCAACATGGACGAGATCATGTCGGCGCCAAGATCGTTCCGGATCGAGAGCAGGCCTGTGCCGACGAGCGTGAGCACCACGCCGATCTGCAGGGGCGTGAGCACGCGGGCCACGGCATTGGGCATGCGCTGCTCCGGTTCCAGCCCCACCGGAATCGGCGCGGCCTCGAGAAATCGCTTGCCGGCTTCGGTACCCATATACGTCAACAACTCCTGGCTGGTGCCGAACCGTTCGATCAGCCTTCCGTGCACCTCGGTCTGCAGCCTGAAGATGCGGCTCCAGCGGCGGTTTTCAAGCAACTGCCGTGTCAACCAGAGCAGCGCCAGAAGGATGCCCAGAAAGACGAGGAACGGAACCAGGTTTTCCATCACTCGCTCGCCCACCGGCGGCGGACGCCAGCCCTGATTCATTTCGGGCCAAACGGCGCGCTCCAGAGCGTCGTCGCGCCCGCCTTCGGTGTTCAGATGGGTGAAAAGGTAGAATTCGGGGTTGCGCGCGACCTCGGGATGGCTGGCCAGGAACTGCCCGAGTTGCGGATTGTTGCGGTTTACGTATTCCTGGTTCGAAAGAAGCGTGGGATCGTGCTCCACGACCGTGGTCAGTGTCGGACTGAGGCGAAGCAGCTTGATGAGCTCCTCCTGCGTGGCCTGCAGCTCCTGGTCGGTGGGCGGCGGCAGGGCGGGCGGAGCCTGCGGCGCGGGGCGAGCCTGTGCGCCACGCGCCGGCGCGAGAGCGAGGCCGCCGATCAGCAATGCCGTCAACAGGATGCGAGAAATGATTTGCTGGATACGAACCGGTGCCGGCATGGTGGAATCTCCTCGAACGGTGCGCAATGCTACGTTTTCTACCGGCACAACGGATGAGGAGACGGTCAGGTTAACATCGGGTGAAGATTCTTTCGGACAGCTTCGTTGCCGATCAGCAGCGGATCGTCTTCCGTTTCTTGCCAATGCGCCCCGTCGATTCCACCTTCTCGATGCAGGCCGTGGCCAGTGGCTCCTTGCAGGCGGTGTCACCCATGTCGACCGTGACCTGGCCAATCTGGCGCGCCGCCTTCCTGGCTTTCTGAAGAAGGGGCTTCACATAGCATCCCACCGAAATCACGAACAGGTTCATCTTGTGGCGAACGCGGTTCGGAGAAGTATGAATCTTGTCTACGACAGTCTGCAGGAGCCCTTCGATCTCCTCCAGATCGAGCTTCTCGTCCGGCAGCATGGCGACCAGGCCGCCATAAGTTGCCCAACCCGCGGCCGCGAGATGCTGTTTTTTCGACTTGATCCACTCGAGCGCGAGGTCGCGGCCGTGAGGATTTTCCACCGTAAGCCAGGGAACCGTGTACTCCGCGACCATGCGCACTCCGTGCGCAGAATTGGCCCATTCTTTCATCTGTTCCTTGCTCAGCCTGGACCCGTCGGCCACCATTCCTGCGAGGTACATCGCCTCCGCGTTGCCCGTGGCGTAAAGTTCGCAAGCCAGCGCCTGCTGCGCCCCGATGGTTTTTGCGATCGACTTCATGTCGGCCGTGCTCACGCCGAAGACCCGCTCCGGTGCGTTTCCATGGCGGGCATAAATGGCGCGGATATTCTCTTTTCCCTTGCTCTTCAATGCGGACAGGATCGACTCGACAGAACCCATCGTTTTCTCTCCGCAAAACGGAATGTTTGCCGGAAGTATGCCCGCAGTGTACGCGAATCGGGATGAAGCGAGCGGGAATTCCGAAACCAGGGCGACGAATCGGCAAGCTCATCCTGCCGGCTGCGGACGCGCCGCGCGCCAGGCCTCGCGATCGAGACGGTAGAGCACGTGCCGCCGCAAGGGATGCCCGGCGGGCAGCAGCGGATGGTCGAAATCGTCGCGTTCGTCGTGCGTCATGCCCAGCTTCTCCATCACGCGGCGAGATGGCATATTCGCCGGAACCGTAAAGGAAACCAGGGCGGGCAGACCAAGGTCTTCGAAGGCGTAGCGCACCGCTTCCCGAGCGCCCTCCGTTGCCAGGCCGCGATTCCAGAAGTCGCTGCGCAGACGCCAGCCGATTTCGACCGCGGGCATAAAATGCGCGTGGAATTGCGGAACGGAAAGGCCGATGAATCCAAGGAAGATGCTCCCTTCGCGCAGCTCTGCCGCCCACAGTCCGAATCCATGCCGCTCGAATTGGCGCTGGATGCGATTGTATGCGGCGTCCGACTCCCGGGGGGCCAGGACGTTCGGGAAGAACTCCATGACGCGCGGATCGGCGTTGATGGCCGCGAACGGCGCGCGGTCGGCGTCGCGCCACCGGCGCAGGTTCAGGCGCCCGGTCGTTATCGATTCAGCCATACGCACAGCCTGGTTCCTCCCCGGCGGAAAACGCGGCGCACCCCCGATTTATCATGAAGCATTCAGCAAAGCGGGACCCCGGAGGCCGAGACAGGAGCTCATCATGCCGGCGAACGATATCTTCACTCCGCCCCCGCGCTGGATTCGCCCCGTTCGGATCCTCGGATACCTGGTGTTCCTCGTCGCGTTTTTTCTGCCCGCGGTGCGCGAGCCCGCAAGTGGCGAAACACATCGCGGTTGGTTCTGCGCCGGCGTAACACTGATCAACTCGCTCAATCGGGATTTCTGGCGCTCCAAGGAGTTTCTCGCCATTCTCAGCGGCTGGATCAATCCGCTGATGCTGCTCTATGTGGCATCGCTCTTTTCGCGCAAATTGCGCATTTTCCGCCGCATTGTCTCCATTCTGATTGTTCTGTTCATTCCCGGCACGTGGGTCTTTTTCTACCTCGAACCTTTGACGCCGTTGATCGGTCATGTCTTGTGGATCGCGGGGATTCTGATGATCCTGGCGGGCGAAACAGTTCGACCCGTCGCACCATCGAATGAGTAGAGCATTGGTGCCGTACAGCGCCTGAGCACACGCTCACCGCTTGCGCAGCCGCACGGACTCCCAGCTCCCATCGGAGACCCAGCCGCCATCCACCGAGAGCGTGTGGCCGTTCACGAAGCCGCTCTCTTCATCGTCAGCCAGAAATGCGATAGCTCGCGCCACGTCGTCGGGCGAAGCGAATCGGCCCATGGGCACGCGACCCGTAATGTCGGCGTCGGAGTAGCTTCCGCCGGCCTGGTCGGCCGCATCCATCTCCGTCTTCACCCAGCCGGGACATACGGCGTTGACGCGCACTCCGCGGCCGCCCCACTCCGCCGCCAGCGTGCGTGTGAGGCCGATCAAGCCGTGCTTCGACGCGTTGTAGGCCGCACGGTCGGCGACGGCGATCAATCCCGCGACCGACGCAACGTTGACGATCGAGCCGCTGCGTGCTTCGAACATTCTTCGGCCGAACGCTTTGGCCAACAGAAACGGCGCGACCAGGTTCACTTCTATCACGCGGCGATAGTCGCTCGCCGTCGTTTCTTCGGCGGGACAGATGAGACTGATCCCGGCGTTGTTCACCAGCACATTCACGCCGCCCCAGCGATCGAAGACGAGCCGCGCAAAGCGTTCGACGACCGCCTCGTCGGCTACGTTCCCGGCGAATCCGAACGCCACGCCGCCGCGTGATTCGATCGCATGGACGGTCTCGTCCGGCTCGCGAAGGTCGATGATGGCGATGCGAAAGCCGCGCCCGGCGAGCAGCTCCGCGGTGCGGCGGCCGATGCCCTGCGCTCCGCCGGTTACCACGGCAACGCGTTGGTTCGAACTTGTCATCGTTCAGATTCTCGTTTCCGTCTTTAAGAATTCTCAGCTTCGCCAGTGCAATTCGACCGGTCCGTCCATCGGATGCTTCTTTGTCCCGTCCAGCCGCGCCTGCTTGAGCGCGAAGTACCACTTGGCGGGTTTGTCAGCGTCGTCGATCAACATCAGGCTGGGATTGTGCCGCAACCCTTCGGCCTGCTGGATCATCGTCTCCTGGTCCTGGCGTACGAACCGCGCGCCAAAAAACCTGGCAATCGGCGTGAAGAACGGAACATGGTACAGAACATTCCACGCGCCGACGACGTCGATGCGGCACGTTGAGCCGGTCACCGGCGTCACCGTGGTGAGGCTCGAAAACCACTTGTCGCCGCAGCGATTGATCTCGGTGCGGCGATTGGGCAGCACAAAGTCAATCGTCGTTTCCACCGGCTGCCCGTAAACGCCGAGCAGCCGATAAGGTGCGGAGTTGGCGCTGGGCGCATGCGCGCTCATGCGGAAGCCTTCGGGAATCGGTTCGAAGCGCTTGGTTTTTTCGCGGATGCTGGTGCGCGAGCGCCACCACCACGCCTGGTGCACGAACGGCCCGTGCGCCGGATCCATCAGGCCGATGATTCCGTGGTCCACATTGCAGGGCAGATCGGCGCTAAGATGCGCGGTGCGGTAGCGCGGCCCGAACTTGGCCAGCTCCGGCGCCGGCGGCTGCGCGCCCGGCGAACGCTTTCCGCTTCCCGGACTCGGCACAAAGACCCACGCATGCCCGTCGCGTTCTTCGCAGCGAAATGCCGTGGCATAGATGCGCGTGGCGTCGAGCTTGTCGGCCTGGGTGAGCGAAGGGATGAGCGTGCACTGCCCGCTGCACGGCTCGAACTCCCATCCGTGATAGCGGCAGGTGACGCGGTGGCCGTCGAACCATCCCACGCTGAGCGGAATGCCGCGGTGCGGGCAGTTGTCGCGCAAAGCAAAAACGCGGCCGTCGCTGCGGCGCCCCAGCACCAGCGGGATATCGAGCAGCGTGGCTTTGGTCAATTTGTCCGGCCGCAGTCTCTCCGTGCGCAGCGCCGGATACCAGTCGTCGTAGATCAGCGTTGCCGCTGGACCCTGAATCGACGCGCCGGTCTCCGATGGGACACGCAGAGGCATTTGGCCTCACCATAGCACTCCGCGCAAAGCCGATGCCAGCGGCACACCTTCATCGAACCAACTGTCATCCTGAGCGACGTCCGCAGCGGCGGACGGAGCCGAAGGATCTGTGGTTGATTCCTGCGGACGATGGAGCGAATGTCAAAGCGCCTCCCTAATTCTTCCCCAGCCCGTCGTTCTTGTGGTAGTTCGGGTAGGGCGGAATCGGTATCTCCGGAATGGGGTTGGCCTTCAGCTCCTCGAGCACCATCTGCACGCCCGTTTCGAGTTGCTTGTCGCGTCCCGCCACATAATCCGCAGGTAGATCTTCGACTGGCACGTCCGGCGCGATGCCGTGATTCTCCACTTCCCACTCGCCGTGCAGGCCATAGATGGCGTAGCGCGGCGCCATCACGTAGCCGTTGTCGAGCAGCGAAGGATATCCTCCGATGCCAACCAGCCCACCCCACGTGCGCGTGCCGATCAGCTTGCCGATCCCGGCTTTTTTGAAGTACCACGGCATGGCATCGCCGCCGGAGCCCGAGTTCTGGTTGATGAGCATCACTTTGGGCCCGAAAATGGCGCCAACCGGATCGTGAATCGGCTTGCCGTCGCGCTCGACAGCCCCGGAGAGCGGAAATCGCTTGAGCACGTCGACGACATAGTCGGCGATATAGCCGCCTTCGTTCCAGCGCTCATCGAGCACCAGCGCCTGCTTGTCGAGCTGCGAGTAGAAGAAGCGGTTGAAGTTGTTATAGCCGGCGCCCGCGGTATTGGGCATGTAGACGTAAGCCACCTTGCCGCCGGAAAGCTCATCCACCTTGTGCCGGTTGGATTCGATCCAGTCGAGCTCGCGCAGGCCATCCTCGTCGGGAATGGGGACGACGGTCACGTCGCGTGCGTCTTTGCCGTCAGCGGACGGCCCAACATGCAGTATTGTTTGCTTGCCAGCCGTGCCCTCGAAGAACGAGTAAAGATTGTCGCCGGCGTGCAACTCCCTGCCGTTGACGGCGATCAGGTACTCGCCCTGTTTGACGTAGACGCCCGGAAGCGTGAGCGGCGACGCCAGGCCGGGCGTCCAGTTCTGGCCGCCGAGAATCTTACTGATGCGATAGCGCCCGTTGTCGACCGTGTAATCGGCGCCAAGCAATCCGGTCTTGGGATCGGTGTCAGGATGATAGGGCCCGCCGACGAACATGTGCCCGATGTTGATCTCGCCCAGCATCTCAATCGACAGATAGGTGAACTCGTCGCGCGAGGCGAGGTTGTCAAGGTACGGCTTGTACCTGGCCTCGATCTTCGGGATGCTGAGACCGTGCGTGTTGGGGTCGTAGAGAAAGTCCCGCTCGATGCGCCAGGTTTCGTGGTACATTTGCCGCCACTCGGCGCGCGGATCAACCGTTGCAATCATGCCGCCGAGGTTTAGCGGCTTGCCGGGGCTGCTGTTGCCGGATTTCAGGTCGTCGGCGGGGCTGATCGTCCACGCGGTCTTGCGCGCGTAGAGCACTTTGCTCCCGTCCTGCGAGACGGTGAAAGCATCGACGTTTTCGAGGACGGATTCGGTCTCGCGCTTCTCCAGAGTGAACTTCCACACGGCGCGGATGCCTGCGCCGCCGTCATCCTCGTTGGATGAGCGGCCGAACGGCGAACCCTCGGAAAGGTAAATCACGCCGGTTTTGCCCACATCCAGACCACTGTAGTTCCGGGCCGGAATAGGCAGCGAAAGGATGCGGTTGCCGATGCCTTCGAGATCGATCTTCACCTCGACGGGCTTCTCTTTGTCCTTATCCTCTTTATCTTTGTCCGATTTGGCCGCGTCCTTGTCGGCGGACTTGGCCTGGTCCTTGGCATCGCTTTTCTGCGCCTCGTCGGCTTTCTTCGGCTCGTCTTTCTTTTCTTCCTTCGGCTTTTCGTCGTCGCTCTCCGGAGGCACAGGCGAAGCGCCGTCCTTGGCCAGAACCACGACGTAGGCCGCGAAGGTTTGCCCGCGGTCGAGCGAAGACAGATCGATGCCGGCGTGCGAAGGCCCGTCGTTGGTCGAGGCCAGGAAGTAAAGGAACTTGCCATTGGGATCGAAGACCGGGCTATAGGCATCGCTCATGCCGTCGGTGATCTGCGTCGACTTGTGCGTTTCGACCGAATAGACAAAGACGGCGCGCAGTTGGTTGTCCAGGTCGCGGTAATAGGCGATCCACCTGGAGTCGGGCGACCAGGCGAGGCCGAAACCGCCCCCGAAGTTGCCGAATATTCCCTTGTCGATCAGCACCGGTTTGCCCGCTGCTGCACCGGCCGCGGGCACGTCGAGATACCAGACGCGCAGATGCTTGTCGCTATAGGCAATGTGCTTGGAATCCGGCGACCAGGTGGGGCTGTAGAAGAAACTCGGATCGGGGCCGAGGTCGATGACCGTCGGCGCCTTGAATCCGGTCTGGTCGTGCAGGTAAAGCTGGTACTCGCCCGACGCATCCGAGAAGTAGGCGATCGTCTTGCCGTCCGGCGACCAGGAGGGGTCGCGCTCAGCGGTGCCGGGTGTGTTGGTCAGGTTGCGCGTGTCGCCTTTTTCGCCCGGCACGGTAAAGATTTCGCCGTGCGCCTCGAATACCGCGCGCGCGCCGCTCGGCGAGAGCGCGGCATTCTGGATCTCATCGGGCGGAATGGTCGCGAGGTGCGGCGCGATATCCGCCAGCCCGCCATGGATCCGGATCGGAACCGTCCGGTCCTCGTTGTTCGCCGTGTCGACCAGATGAATCGAGCCGAACTGCTCGTAAACGAGCCCGCCGGGGCCCCCCTGCACGATCTTCAAGTCGTAGCTCTTGTTGGGCTCGACCTGGCTGACTTGCTGAGAACCGACGTCGTAGCGGAAGAGCGAGATCGGGCCGTTGCGATCGGAGAGGAAGTAAACCGAATCGCCGACCCAAACCGGATCGGAATCGTTGGAGTTGTCGCGCGGCACTTTGACGAGATCGAGCGTCTTCAGGTTCACAATCCAGATCGGCGTGGTCTGCCCGCCGTGGTACTGCTTCCACGCCTGCTCCCATTTTGTGATGGGGTTGTAGGCGATCGACTGGCCGTCGGGCGAAAACGAGCCTTCGGATCCCGCCGGTAGCGGAAGCGGCTCGGGCATTCCCGAACCGTCGGCGTGCACCCGAAAGAGCCGCAGGTAATGGCGGGAACTCGCCATTGAGCTGGCGATCAGCACGTCTTTGCCATCCGGCGACCAGCCCACCACCAGGCTGCCGACCGGGTGCCAGGTAATGCGCCGCGGGACCCCGCCCGAGGACGGCATCACGTACACGTCGATGCTGCCGTGCAAACGCGCCGTATGCTCGATGCCGGCGTCTGGATACGCGGTATAGGCGATCTGGCTTCCGTCGGGCGAATAGAACGGCCCCCCAACCACGGCGCTGGTCGCGGTGAGGCGCTGGGCATCGCCGCCCTGCCGGCTTACAGTCCACACATCGTTGGCGTAGCGGAAGGCGATCCGGTCCTGGCTCAACGAAGGGCATTGCAGCAGCAAGGGGGATTGTGACGAGCCGGGTTGCGCAGGTGCAGGGGTGGGCAATGCAACGGCCAGTGCGGCAACAACAGGCGCAAGCCGGAAAAGAACGCGGATCATCGTGCCTCCATTCGTGCGGAGTGTCACCCAGACGGATTTCGGGGGACGGCTACTGAGCATACAGGACGGTTGCCTTGCTTCGCCAGGAGTTAACGGCCGGGAAAGGGCCGCCAACGCCGATTGGGTGTGACCGGGCGCGGGATTCCGTGACGGATGCCGACCAGCCATTTGATGGAAACCTCGGATTACCGAATTCGCAGTTCGTCCGTCCAAGAGCGCATATTGCTGGTCGCCTTTTGAGGAGGCAGGGGATGAGGCAGATTCGTTCGGTCCTTCCGGGCTTGGCATTCGCTTTCTGCATTTCGCCCTGTGCAGGCCTTGCGCAGACGAGCGACATCGCCGTCCAGACCCAGGCGTCCTCCGGCGACATTCAAAGCTGGCTCGAGAGCGGCGACCCGCGCCTGATGGCGTGGGGAGCGTACTTCTCCGCCCGCAATGGGGACCCTTCCGGCGACGCGACCATGGTGGAGATTCTGGACCGATGGGCAGAGGCAGGCAAGAAGCGAGAGGAGCTGACTGGAACCGAGCAGGATGCTTTCACTGCGATTCTCGACGCGCTGATCCAGCACAACAGGGCTCTCTCGCCCGAGACTCTCGCCGTGCTCGCGGAGAAATTTCCGGCGCAGACGGCGATCCTCGCCGCGCGCCTCTCGGTCGACGAGTCACTGCCGCTGCTGCAAAGTTGGTACGCGCTGCGGAAAGACGACAAGTCGCCTGCGTTGGCGAGAATCGCCGCAATGATGCTTTCTAAAGCGCCGCCGCCGGGCTTTGCGGCCATTGTTCTCGAGGAATCGAAGGAAACCGTCGAAGTGTCGGTGGTCGATCCGGGCGCCGGGTTCGGCGGAGGTATCGGCGGCGGCCTCTATACCGTCGATGGTCCCATGCGCCGGGGATGGCCGCCGATCTTCCAGTACAACATCGTCGAAAACCCGCAGGAAGGCAATGATCCGCTGCTCATCGAGGCCGGCGGCGACCGCATCACCTATCGGCGAACCGACAAAGCCGGTGGGTCCTTCATTGGGGTCCGTTCTCTCAATGACGAAACACGGCAGCACCTCCTTCTGGAAATGCTCGGCGGCGACCGCTCCGCCTTGCAATGGCAGACGCAGCAGCAGATCTCCATCGAGTGGCAGGGCCCGGCGAACTTCCTTTCCGAAGTCCTGGGCATTGTCGATGAAGAGGAATCCAGGCTGCGCGACACCGTCGAGGCGCTCTACGAGGATGGGCTGCTCTCGCCGGAAGAAGCGAGCAAGGTCAGGCCCGCACTGCTGGTGAATGTCGTCGACTACCGCAGCGTGAAGGATTCATGGATCCCGGCATTCGAATCCCGTGATCCCCGCACAACGGTCGCGCTGTCGTTCACGATCGATTGAGGGTGGTCGATTATTGAGCAGCGCAGCCTGGTTTTGAACGCTCAACAGCTACCCGACGATCGCGGTCAGTTCCAGAACCCTTTCGCCGAGCGCGCGATCGCCCTGAATCTGCA
>JASHQQ010000126.1 GCA_030039035.1 Acidobacteriaceae bacterium
CGGCGCTGAAGCGGTTCAGCATGGGCACGACTCCGGGACCGATCCAGCCAAGAGCTACGCCGAGGACCATCGCGGCGAAGATCCAACCCGTCAGATAGCGATCCAGAAAAGACAACCGGCTCTGTTTCACTGTTGCATCCTACGACCTGCCGATCTGATCGATCTCGCGTTTGATAGCCATGTCTTCCAACGTTGCCAGCGGCAACGATAGGAAGAGTCCGATCCTGCGATCAAGCACCGTGAAGGCGTCGCGGAACGCGCGCGCGATTTCTTCGGGAGATCCTTTGACTGCGGCGGGATCGGCGATGCCCCAGTGCGCCGTCATCGGCTGCCCAGGCCAGTACGGACACTGCTCCTTCGCTGCGTTGTCGCATACAGTAAAAACGAAGTCGAGCCTTGGTGCATCGGGCCCTGAGAACTCGTCCCAGGACTTGCTGCGCAGGCCCGCGGTTGAAAGCCCGGCAGATTCGATCTGCCGAAGCGCTTCAGGGCGCGGCTGTCCGCTTGGGTGACTGCCTGCACTGTACGCGGTGAACTTGCCTTTGTGATTCAGGATCGCTTCGGCCATGATCGAGCGCGCAGAGTTGCCGGTGCAGAGAAACAGAACGTTGCAGCGATAAGCCATCTCTTATTCCTTTGCTCCCGCGAGGGCAGGTGTGCAGCAGCCTGGCTCGCAGCAGATTTGCAGTGATCGGATCGCAGCACCGAAGACCGGGATCGCAACATGCCTGCACACTGCCGGCCTGGACCACCGCACCTGCGGCGCTTCCATACATTTCCTTCACCTGTTCCTGAACGCCCGATTCCATAAACGCGCCTCTTCGCATATGCTAAAGCGAATGTATTCTTCACTGGACATATCTGTCAAGACGTATATCATGGAGATGTGAATCGTTCTCCGAAGACCTGTGATTTGCCGTTCCTGTTCGCCGCGCTGTCCGATCGCACCCGGCTCCGGTTACTGAACCTGATGGATGGCAGGGAGGTGTGCGTTTGCTACTTTGTCGAGATTCTCGGGCAAAGCCAACCGAAGATTTCTCGTCACCTGGCGTATCTGAGACGTGCCGGCGTTGTTGCAGCACGGCGCAAGGGGAAGTGGGTGCACTACAGCATCGTTGTACCCACCGATCCAGGCGCTGCCAGAATCCTGCGAGAAACGCTCGCCGTTCTCAGACAAGACAAGGGAATGCTGGCGGACCTCACACGCCTGAACAAATCATGCTGTGTTCTCCGGAAGGTCGCTGCTCTGGAAGGAGCGCCTGTGCCGACGATCGTTGAGGCACTCGCCTGTTCCTCGAGCCGAACTGGCGAAAACAGGCTAACCCGCCCATCGCGATGATTCGATGCGGTTGCCAGAGGAGCGACCAGCGAGAGGCTATCAGTTGTCTCCGGGGCGCTGCTGTTCCGCCCTCACCACCGCGTCCACCGCGGCCTTCATCGCGCCGGCGTTCTCGAAGAAGTCGATGAACGGTCCGGTCAGCGGCTCGCGCGCGGCTGCAAATCCGGCCGGCAACGGCCGGGAAACGCGCGCCATCTTCAGCGGTCCGGTTCCCTGCGCGTTCAGCGTCAGCGCCGCCAGCTTGCGCGCCAGGTCGAGGTCGAAGCTTTCGCTGACAAACACCAGCGTGCCCCGCGTGATGATGACCACCGGGCCTTCGTCGGTGGAAAACACCTGTTCCTGCGTGCCCGTCGCGTCCGACGCTGGCGCCGGGTGCTGCGCAGCCGTATCGGCCTTCACGTCCGAATACTTCTTGTCCAGTTCGTGCGCGTAGAGCGCGGCGAAGGCCTGCGCCGAAGCCTCGTTCTTCCACGCCGAAAGATACAGCAGCGAGATGGATTTGGTGCTGGCCTGTTCGGCCGGGGTTTTGGCGCTCAGCCGCTGGCCCGCCCAGTACAGGCCGCCGTCCCAGGCCGGCGTCAGGTCGCGGGCCGCATCGTCGCCGCCGTAGATCTCGGCCAGAATGTGCAGGTCGAGCTGCCCCACTTGTCCGATGTCGTACGGCTTGTAGAGCTTGTCGACGAGCGGATGGATGTCCGGCATCAGCGGCACCGCCGGCAGATGTCCCGCCTCGTATTCGCGGGGATTGATGATCTCCCAGCTCGAGGTGGGCGGATGGTCCAGCGTCCCCGCAAAGGCCGCCGCCTGCCCTTTGTCCATCCAAACGTCCTGCTCGAAGCTCAGGCCCTCGCGATAGGGAAAGAGCAGAGACTCCGACAAAAGCAGCGGAGCGCGCGCCAGCACCGGCGAATTCTCCGATCCCGCCATCTGGTCCTTGACCACGTCGATCAGCTCGGGATCCTTGACGAGGCTCTTGCCCAGCGGCTTCAGGATGCAATCCATCATCACTGCCGTGGCCTGGCCCTCGGTCACTGCCTCGCGCGCCGTATCCAACTCGTCCTTGGCCAGGTGATCCTTGTCCCCGTCGTAGTTTGTGGAGACGTCAACGGGTGTCTGGTCGCTCCACTTCTCGAGATCGGTCCTCTGGTCCTGCAGCGCGTGGGTCAGTTCGTGGGCCAGCACCGGCTTCTGCTCGTCGGGCTCGATCCAGTCCAGCATGTAAACAGTTTTCGTCTTGGCGTCGTAGTAGGCCTCGATCTGCTCTTTCAGCAGCGCCAGCAAAAACGGCTTCAAAGCGAAGTCGCGGTCCAGCAGCCCGAACTTGTTCATCACGATCTCGGCGCGTTGCAGGCGCTTGGCGCCTTCATCCTCGTCGAATTTTTCCTTCAGGTAGCTCTCGACGACATCGCGACTGGTCATCTGCCTTTTCACTTCGGTCTTGATGGGCAGGCCGGTTTCCCCGGATGAAAACTTCAGCAATACATCCACCGCGCTGAAAAGCTGCTTGGCCTGCTCCGGCGTGATGTGGGTCTCGCCGCTCTGTTTCGGCGATTCGCCGGGCGCCGGGCACGGCTCGGCGGCTTCCGATGCGGATGGAGAACGTTGTGGGCCAGGCGCCGGCTGCTGCGCCGCGGGCGGCGCCGCCGATGGCTCCTGATTCTGCGCCGGCTGCTGCGCTCCGGCAGCCATCCAGCCCCCGGAAAGTGCTGCCGCTGCAAACCAATTGAGCCAATGCCTTGCGGTCATTCGGCGCTGCCTGCTCATCCGCTCTCCCACGTCCGGCCCCGATCTCCCGGGGAATTCCCCAAGGCTATAATTAAGATGCGTGCCGGTGCCGGAATTGTACCGTCAATTGACTGCCCGGCTCTCAAAAAAGCTCCCCGCATGGCTCCCGCTGATACATCCGCGACCGCCCTCGCAACGGCAACTCCGCTCGCCACGCTCCTTGCCAATTTCGCTTCGGCGCGGCAACCTGCGGCCTTTCGCGGAGCGCTGACTCCCTGCCAGTTGGACGAGCGAACAAGGGAAATAGAGGCGCTTGCGTCTGGAGCCGCGGCTCATGACCTGGGATGGATGCGCCGCGTCGACGTGCGTGGCGAAGATCGCTTCCGCTGGCTGAGTGGCATGGTAACCAACACGGTCAATGACCTGGCCCCGAACGCCGGCGCGTGGAACCTGGTGCTGAACGCCCAGGGCCGCATCCAGGGCGACCTGTGGGTGTGGCGCGACGGAGACCGGCTCGAGCTGGAAATCGCCGCCGACCAGTCGGAAAAGCTCCTCGCCCACCTGAATCGTTTCATCATCATGGACGATGTGGAGCTCATTCCGCTCGAAGACGAAACAGCGATCGGGCTCACCGGTCCAAGGGCCGGCGAAGTGCTCGCCCGGCTCGGCATTCCGGCGCTCGACGGGCCGCTGACACAGGCCCGGGCCGAGTGGACCGGATTCAGCCTGCGCCTTCGCAGGAGCTATGGTGCGCTTGCGCCGCATTACGGGATCTGGATGGCGACGGCAGCGCTCAAGCGGTTGTGGGAGGCTCTGCTCGCCGATGGCGCGACGCCCGCAGGAACCGCCGCGCTCGATGCCTTCCGCATCGCCGAAGGCATTCCGGCCTACGGCGTCGACATGATCGAGCGCGACCTTCCCCAGGAAACGTCGCAGATGCGCGCGCTTTGCTTCAATAAGGGCTGCTACCTCGGCCAGGAGATCGTCGAGCGCATTCGTTCCCGCGCCACCGTGCACCGGCATCTTCGGCAACTCGAATTGACGGGCTCCGCGCCGGCGCCCGGCACCGAGCTTGCCGCAGAAAGCGCAGGCGCCGATGGCGGCAAGGCTCCCGGTACCATCACCAGCGCCGCCGAACTGCCGCTCTCCACCGGCACGTGCGTCTTTGCCCTCGCCATGATGCGCGCCGAGGCCGAAGCCAGCAACAGCACCTTCACTTATGCTTCCGGATCGGCCACGGGCACAGCCCGCCTTCTGGCCGGTCCGCCCACGCTGAACCCTGATCGAAACGGAAATACGCAATCATGAGCGACACGCCAAAATTTGAAGTGATTGACCGCCGTAAATTCAAGGCGGAGGAGGAAGAGCGCGAAGCCGGGCACCAACCTGCGCCTCCGCCCGAGAAGCCTCCTTCGCCCGCCGCCACATCCGGGCCGCGCCTGGTCGAGTCTGCGCCTCCGCCCAGGCAGGAGGCCACTCCAGCCGCCGCTGCCGCCGCCGAGCCCGAGCTGGATGAGAATCTGCTCGCCGGGATGCCTCCGCCCACCGCGCAGGAGTCGAAAGAGCAGAAGACCGCCTACGACGCTTCGGCGCAGCGCATCGAGGATCTGATGCGCGCGCAAAATCCCGCCATGGGCGCGCCCGAGACCATGACCTTCGACCACCTGGTGCAGCAGTTGTATGTCTCGGCCATGATCCAGATGGGCGCGGGAACGCCTTCCGGGGAACGCGCCCGCATTGACGTCTTCGGCGCCCGCCAGACCATCGACCTGCTCGGCGTGCTTGCCGAAAAAACCCGGGGCAACCTGACCGAAGCCGAGGATCGAACCCTGCAGGCGGTGCTCTATGAGGCGCGCATGGCGTTCCTCGAGGTAACGCGGATGATCACGATGCAGGGCGTGAAGGCGCCAGCGCCGCCACCGGCCAAAAAATAGAAACGCGCCGATGCAAGGTGAACTGACATTCCTGGGCACGGGGACGTCCATGGGTGTTCCCACGCTGGGCTGCAACTGCGCAGTCTGCACATCGCCGGATCCGCGCGACCGGCGCCTGCGTCCTTCCCTGCTGGTCCGCTGGGCCGACGGCGAGCAGCAGCGGACCGTCGTCATCGACACCGGACCCGACTTTCGCGAGCAGGCGCTCCGGCACCGGGTCGCACGCGTCGATGCCGTCTTTTACACCCACGGCCACGCCGACCACATCTTCGGCCTCGACGATCTGCGTCCTCTCAGCTTCATCGCCAATCGGGAGTCCGGTCCCATTCCGCTCTACGCTTCGCCGGAGACGACCGAAGTGCTGGAGCGCGTCTACAACTACACCTTTTCGCCGCACGCGACATACCCCACCCGCGCGCGTGTCCAGCTTGAGCCACTCGGCGACCGCACCCCGGTCTTCGGTGTCGAATTCATCCGCGTTTCCGTACTGCACGGCCAGCAGCCAATCGCCGGCTTTCGCTTCGGCCGCGCCGCGTATCTGACCGACGTGAGCGCCATCCCCGAATCGAGCTTCGCATCTCTCGAAGGACTCGAACACGTGATCCTCTCCGCTTTGCGGCACAAGCCCCACCCCAGCCACGCCACCGTAGAGCAGGCGGTAGGCTGGGCGCGTCGCATCGGCGCGCGGCAAACGTGGTTCACCCACATGGCGCACGAACTCGGTCACGAAGAGACCAACCGCACGCTGCCCGCCGGCATGGAACTCGCCTACGACGGTCTCACGCTTCCGGTGACCCTGGCATGACTTCCGCCCGGCTGGAAATGCCCGCCCCACGCGCCATCCCCGTCTATCGCGCGCTCGAGGAGATCCCCGCCGATTTCGGACCCAGCGTCATCACCGTGGGCAACTTCGACGGCGTGCACCTTGGCCACCAGGGACTGATGCGCGGCGCGGCCGCCGAAGCTCGCGCCCTCGGCCTGCGCTCCATCGCCATCACCTTCGATCCGCACCCAGCGCAGTTTCTTTATCCCGATGTCGCGCCCAGACTGCTCACCTTTCTGCCTCAGCGCCTCAGCCTGATCGCGGCAACGGGCATCGATGCCATTCTGGTGCTGCATTTCGACCTGGCGCTCTCGCGCGTCACCGCCCTCGAATTCGCGCGCGACGTGCTCGTGGGCAAGCTACGCGTGTGCTGCATGCACGAGGGGCCGAGCTTTCGCTTCGGTCACGGCGCGCGGGCCGGTGTGAACGAACTCGCCGGGTTCGGCGCCGAATTCGGATTTCGCGTCGAAGTCCATCCTGTGGTTCGCGTGCACGGACTCGATGTCTCGAGCTCGGCAGTCCGCGCGCTCATCGCCGCCGGCGACGTGCGCCGCGCGCGCTGGATGCTGGGCCGTGTTTTCGGCGTGCGCTCCACGCCGGCACACGGGCGCGGCATCGGGTCGAAGCTGCTGGTCCCAACGGTGAATCTCGCACCCTACGAAGGACTGCTCCCGGCCAACGGAGTTTACGTCACGCGGCTCTGGATCGCCGATCGCTGCTTCCAGGCCGTCACCAACAGCGGCAACCGCCCCACCTTCGGCGACCCATCGTTCGCCGTTGAATCGCACATCCTCGACTTCGAGCCCGTCCATCTCGCTGACAACACGCCAGTGAATCTCGAATTCCTCCGCCGCTTGCGACCGGAGATCGAATGGCCTTCCCCGGAAGCGCTGAAGGCGCAGATCATGAAGGATGTGGCGAGAGCGAAGCGGTATTTCCGGCTCACTCGCCAATTCCCGCTTTGAATCCTGATCGCGAATCATTTCCGTGTCCATCCATTTCGCGTTCTTCGCGAAATGGGTGGGAATTCAATACGATCGCAGCAAGATCCTTACCGCCTCCGTACTCCACCGGTTCCCGTGCCCCAGCCATTTCGCGCTCTTTGCGAAATGGGTGGGAAACACAATCGAGGAATCGGCCAGGTTCGGACCCGCCGCCTATAACAGCCCCCGTGCCCATCCATTTCGCGCTTCTTGCGAAATGGGTGGGAAACACAATCGAGGAATCGGCCAGGTTCGGACCCGCCGCCTATAACAGCCCCCGTGCCCCATCCATTTCGCGCTTCTTGCGAAATGGGTGGGAAACACAATCGAGGAATCGGCCAGGTTCGGACCCGCCGCCTATAACAGCCCCCGTGCCCCATCCATTTCGCGCTTCTTGCGAAATGGGTGGGAATCCAAACCGATTCGCAGTAGAATCTTTATATTTTCGAT
>JASHQQ010000127.1 GCA_030039035.1 Acidobacteriaceae bacterium
AATGGCGCGCCTGCGCCTGCGCGCCTGGTTTGCTGCGGCGCAGGCGTGCGCGATAGGATTGAGCGTACCGCTGGCACGGTCTCGCTGGTCCGGCATGAACGCGGTCCGGCCTTCCTGCTGCCAACCTGAAGCGGACGCGGCGGTCCCTACCCAATGAAGATTCACGAGTACCAGGCCAAAGAAATCCTTGCGAAATACGGCGTGGCCGTGCCTCGCGGCGAAGTGGCCAACACTCTCGAAGAAGCGAACGACGTGGCGCGCACGCTGTTCGCCGAAGGCGCAGCCGGCGTGGTGGTCAAGGCGCAGATTCATGCCGGCGGCCGCGGCAAAGGCGGCGGCGTGAAGGTTGCAAAGACACGCGAGGAAGCCGAACAGCACGCCAAGAACATTCTGGGCATGAACCTGGTGACGCACCAGACCGGCCCGCAGGGGCAAAAAGTGCAGCGGCTGCTGATCGAAGAGACGGCGGCGATCGACCGCGAGCTCTATCTCGGCATCGTGCTCGACCGCGCCGTGGGCAAGCTGGTCTTTATGGCCTCGAAGGCGGGCGGAATGGAGATCGAAGAAGTCGCAGCCAAGGATCCGGGCGCCATCCATAAAGAGGTCATCGATCCGGCCGTCGGCTTTGGCGCGTGGCAGGCGCGCAAGCTGGCCTTCGCGCTCGGCCTCAAGCCGGCGCAGATCAACGCCGCGGTGCACTTTCTGCAGAGCCTCTACAAGGCGTACATCGATACCGACGCGTCGCTGGTCGAAATCAATCCTTTCATCACCACGAAAGACGACAAGCTGTTCGCGCTCGACGCCAAGATCACCTTCGACGACAATGCGCTTTTTCGCCATCCGGAAATCAAGGCGCTGCGCGACGTTGCCGAAGAGGCGCCGCTCGAAGTGGAAGCCAGCAAGTACGCGCTCAACTACATCAAGCTCGACGGCACCATCGCCTGCATGGTGAACGGCGCGGGCCTGGCCATGGCGACGATGGACATCATCCAGTACGCCGGCGGCAGCCCCGCGAATTTTCTCGACGTGGGCGGGGGAGCCACCCAGGAGCAGATCGAGCACGCTTTCGAGATCCTGCTCTCGGACGCGCATGTCAAGGCGATCTTCATCAATATCTTTGGCGGCATTCTGCGCGTGGACAAGCTGGCCGCCGGCGTGGTAGCCGCCGCGCGCAAGCTCGATGTGAAGGTGCCCATCGTGCTGCGCCTGGAAGGCACCAACGTGGAGGAAGGCCGCAAGATTCTCGAAGAGTCCGGGCTGAACTTCCAGGTGGGAGCGACGATGAAGGATGCGGCGGAGCTGGTGGTGAAGGCAGCTTCTAGCTCCTAGCTTCTAGCTGCTAGCTTCTTGGCACGGTGGCGGGCAATGGCACAGGCTTTTCAAGATTTGAGCGTGTGGCAACGAGCCATGGAGTTGACTGGGACGATCTACAGTCTCACGAAGACCTTTCCGAGGGAAGAGATTTACGGAATTACCTCGCAACTGCGCCGAGCGAGCGTTTCAATAGCAAGCAACATCGCCGAAGGTAGAGGGAGAGGAACAGACGGCGAGTTCAGGCAATTCCTGAATATCGCCCAGGGATCAACATACGAAGTTCAAACGCAGCTTCTTGTAGCGAAGCAACTCAAGATGGGAGATGATGCTCTCCTTCGAAAAGCTGAAACACTCTGCGTCGAGACATCGAAAATGCTCGGTGCATTCATCCGGTCGCTTGAGAGCTAGAAGCTAGAAGCTAACAGCTAGGAGCTGTCTTTCATGGCGGTACTCGTCGACAAAAACACGCGGCTCATCGTGCAAGGCATCACTGGCAAGGAAGGCACTTTTCACGCCAAAGGTGCGGCCGAATACGGAACAAAGGTCGTCGGTGGCGTAACGCCCGGCAAAGGCGGAACAACTCACGAAGGCTGGCCCGTTTTCAACATGGTGAGCGAGGCGGTGGAGAAGACCGGCGCCAACGCCACGGTCATCTTCGTCCCCCCTCCGTTCGCGGCGGATGCGATTCTCGAGGCCGAGGACGCGGGCCTTCCGCTCATCGTGTGCATTACCGAGGGCATTCCCACGCTCGACATGGTGAAGGTCTGGGCCAGGCTCAAGCATTCCATGTCGCGGCTCATCGGGCCCAACTGTCCCGGCGTGATCTCGCCCGGCAAGGCCAAGATCGGCATCATGCCCGCGCGCATTCACAAGGAAGGCTCGATCGGCATCGTCTCGCGCTCGGGTACGCTAACCTACGAAGCGGTCCATCAGCTCACGCAGCGCGGCATCGGGCAATCGACCGCGATCGGTATCGGCGGCGATCCGATCATCGGCACCACGCACATTGACGCGCTGAAGCTGTTGAACGACGACCCTGAAACCGAGGCCATCATCCTGATCGGCGAGATCGGCGGCTCGGCCGAGGAAGCCGCGGCCGAGTTCGTGAAGCAGAACGTGAAGAAGCCGGTCGTGGGCTTCATCGCGGGGCAAACGGCGCCGCCCGGCCGGCGCATGGGCCACGCCGGAGCCATCATCTCCGGCGGCCAGGGCACGGCCGCCGACAAGATGAAAGCTCTGCGCGCCGCGGGCATTCACGTTGTGGTTTCGCCGGCCGAGATCGGGTCGACGCTGGCGCAGGTGATCGGGAAGAAGTAGCTGTCAGCCGGCAGCTTTCAGCCGTCAGCTCTCAGCTTTCGGTCGTGGCTTTCAGCTTTCTTGCGCGAGTTTCTCGCGGAGAGCTGAAAGCTGAGAGCCGAGAGCTGAGAGCTCGAGACGGAGCTCCAGAGGCAATCCGTTGTTGAAGCTTCGACTCGCTGCCGTTGTTTCGGCCATCGCGGCCCTGATGTTCCCTGTGTTTGCGAGCGCCCAACGGCCACTTATACCATCCTCCTCACGCATTTTCGCTCCCTACGTGGACATGAGCCTCACCTCGGCCGAAGACCTTGTTCCGTTGACCCAGAAGACAGAGATCAAAGCTGTGACACTCGCGTTTCTTTCGTCCACGAATCACGGCTGCGCCGCGGGATGGGGAGGCTTGCATCAGACGCTGCCTGACGACAAACTGCCCGACGGAAACCCGGTGCAGTCGCTGATCCATCAATTGCGGTCAGCCGGCGTCCAGGTCATCGTCTCCTTCGGCGGGCAGGCGGGAACCGAGCCGGCGATGCGCTGCAAATCCGCAACGGAACTGCAGGCGCTCTATCAATCGGTGATCGATCGCTACGGCGTCCCGATGCTCGACTTCGACCTCGAAGGCAAGGAAACGACCGACCAGTCCTCGATTCAGCGCCGCGATCGGGCGCTCGCCTCGCTCAAAAAGGCCAACCCGCGCCTCGTCGTCTCTTTCACATTGGAAGTTATGCCTGACGGTCTTGTCGAATCCGGTGTGAATTTGCTGCGCAGCGCGAGGAAAGACGGTCTCGACCTCGATGTCGTCAACATCATGGCCATGGATTACGGAGCGGGCGAGGACAACAACGGCCAGATGGGCGCCGATGCAATCGATGCGGCTGAAGCAACGGAAAAACAGATCCAAACTGCCGGCCTGAATTCGAAGATCGGGATCACCGCCATGATCGGCGTGAACGACGAAAAGCCCGAAATCTTCTCATTGGCCGACGCGCAAACGGTCGCCGATTTCGCCAAGAAGAGCGACTACGTGACGCGGCTCAGCTTCTGGTCAATGGAGCGCGACAACGGCAGTTGTCCTGGCTCCAAATCGGCATCGTCCACGTGCAGTGGTATTCGCCAGTCCAATTATGAATTCGCGCGAGCACTCGAGGTTTTCTAGCGCGGACTCCTCAGCGTTTCGCTTCTACTTTATGGTCGCGGCGGGACGGATAAACCAAGCGGCCTCTCTGCCAGCTCCTCCGCTCGTCGCGCGACGCCGAAGAGATCTGAGAGAAATGCCAGGAGAGCGGCTCCGAGGAAACCCGCGATCAATTCGAAGAGCGCTTCCGCGATCGGCCCCAGGAGCATGCTGAGAAACTCTTCCATCGCAGACTAACTACGAGAGCCGCGCCTCGCAAGTTCCCTGGCCATGGAGCTAAAAGCTAAGAGCTAGCAGCTAAAAGCTGCCTCACCACACCCGGCACGGCTTCACTGCCACCATCTTGTCGGTCTTCTTGCAACTGAAGCTTTTGGCGAACTCCGGCAGATCGCTCAGCACGGTGTTGGCGCGGTACTCGTCGGGCGCGTGGGGATCGGTCTGCGCCTGCGTGCGCAACCGCTCCGGCCGCGTCTGCGTGCACCACTGCTGCGCATAGGCGATCCAGAAGCGCTGGTCGGGCGTGTAGCCG
>JASHQQ010000128.1 GCA_030039035.1 Acidobacteriaceae bacterium
GGAAGCGGTTCAGTTCAGATGGCGCGCAGCAGCCGCGCGGGAAGGAAGACAATCGCGCTGACCAGATGGAGTGCGCCTTCCACGGCGATGCCGGCGAGCCGGAACGGGATGAGGATGAGCCACACGAAGGGATAAGCGATGAGCGCGAGCAGCGCCAGCGGCCAGCACAGCACAAAGAGAATGCACCAGAGAAGAAACTTGATCATGGCTTGCAAACGGTCCGGGCACAGGGGCGCGCCGGAACCGGCTCCATTCAGAGATACGAAATCACCGTTGCGGCGGTTCCCATCCGCCATTCCGGCTCAGCGCTACGGCCGGGCGTGGCCGGCAACGGCTTCCGGGGCCGGTGCGCACAGGCCGGCGGCGCACTGCACCGCGGCGATCATCGCTTCGCTGCCGATGCAGGAGTTGAGAAGCATGTGGTAAAGGCCGCGCGAGCACCACTCCTGCTGGTAGAACTTGCGGATGACCGCGGCGCGGCGCTTGTCGTGGGCGAGGAGCTCCTGCTCGGCGTGATCGGCCTGGCGCGGAAACTGCCGTTCGAACCACTCGCGCTTGGCGCTTGACGTGGCGTAAACAAATATATGGAAGCAGCCCGGATGGCCGGAGAGTGCGCAGGCCGCGCCCCGACCCACCAGCACGCAGTTCCCCGCCTTGGCCGCGTCCAGAATCTGCTGCTTGATGAGTTGCAGCATGCGCTCGGAGTCGAAGACCATATCGTCGGAGAAGGAAGCCGTGATGGGATCGTGGAAGAAGGCCTTGCCGTAGCGGTAATACCACGGATCGAGCCGCTCGTCGAACCTCGCGGCCAGCTCCGGATCGACCCCGGCGATTCGCGCCGCACCCGCCACCAGCTCCGAGTCGAGCAGCCGCCAGCCCAGACGCCCGGCCAGATCGTGCGCGAACTCCGCGCCGCGCGAGCCATATTCGCGCTCAATGGTTATGACACGTATGGGTGCATGGAGCATGGGAAATCTCCCCCGATCAAGGAGCATACATCCAAATTGGAGGTCTCGCGGAGAGATCGCGAAACGCCCGGCGCAATCGGTTATCTCCTGCCGTTCTCTTCCGTCACCACGGCAAAGGCAAAACCGTCGTAACCCTTGCTGCCCACCGTCTGCAAGGCCGTGGCGCTCAGGCGCGGCTCGGTTGACAGCATTTCAAAGACGCGGCGCGTTCCCAGGATATCGGGGTCGGTGTTTCCGTCGTCCACGATGTACCCGTCGCGCACCACGTTGTCCACCACAATTACGCCACCCGGTCGCGCGTGGCTCAGCGCCCAAGCCAGGTAGCTGGGTCCGTTGGACTTGTCCGCATCGATAAAGACAAAATCGAACGGCTCCGTTCCCTGCCGGTCCAGCTCGCCGAGCAGATCGAGCGCTCGCCCCACGCGAATTTCCGCGAGATGCGCCACGCCGGCCTTCTCAAGATTGGCGCGCGCGACTTCGGCGTGCTTCGGCTCGATCTCCAGCGTGATCAGCCGGCCATCGGCGGGCAAAGCGCGAGCCAGCCAGATGGTGCTGTAACCGCCCAGTGTGCCGATTTCCAGGATCCGACGCGCGCCGGCCAGCCGCGCCAGCAGATGCAGGAACTTGCCTTCGGTCGCCGTGACGTCAATCGACGGCAGTCCGGCGGATGCATTCGCCTCGCGTGCCGCTTCGAGCACGGGATCGGGCGGGGTGACGTGGTTGGCAATATATTGCTCCACGGCGACCCACCGCTCCTGAGGCGGAATTTTCTCCATTCGTTCTCCTTTGACCGGATAGGGGCATCGAACTGTTCCGCAGCGCAATTGTGCCTGCGCGGCCGGGCCATTCTCCATCATAGCGGTTCGTCACAAACCTCTCTGCATACCTTGACGATCTGCAATTCCGCTTGTAGATAATCTAGGCATGGGTAAACCCAGCGATCTCGTTCAGGGCACGCTCGACCTTCTCATCCTCAAAACCATCGCGCTCGAGCCGATGCACGGCTGGGCGATCGCCCGGCGCATCCAGCAGCTTTCCAATGAAGTGCTTCAGGTGCAGCAGGGCTCGCTTTACCCCGCGCTGCACCGGCTCGAGCAGCAGGGCTGGATCAAGGCGAAGTGGATGGAGAGCGAAACCGGCCGCCAGGCGAAGTTCTATTCGCTCACCGGAGCCGGGCGGGCGCAGATGGAGAAAGAGTCTGCGAACTGGAGCCGGCTGTCGGCGGCGATCAACCTGATCGTCAGCGAGGCGTGAAGCGAGTGAACAAGGGACCATGGGGCCGAGGGAACAGGGATCAGGGAATAGGGAAAAGAAAAACGACGAGATGCAGTTCGCCGTCATCGGCTGAAAGCTGAGAGCTGAGCTGAGATTCGAAAGCTGAGAGCTGAAAGCCAAGAGCCGGAGGCCAGGAGCTAAAAGCTGTTCTTGGGAATCGCGATGCGTTGGTTTCATCGATTGCCGATGACAATGCGGATGCTCTTTCGGCGCCGCGATGCAGCTTCGCGCCTCGATGACGAACTGCGCTTTCATCTCGAACGGCAGGTCGCGGAGAACGTCGCCGCCGGCATGAGCGCGGAGGAAGCCCGCGCCGCCGCGCTGCGAACCTTCGGCAATCCCGCTTTGCTTCGCGATCGGGCCCAGGCAACGTGGGGCTGGGGTTGGGTCGGCTCTCTTCGCGGAGACCTTGCCTATGCCGTTCGCAGTCTTCGGCGCGCGCCGGGATTTGCCATCGCGGCGATCGGCACGCTCTCTGTAGGAATCGGAGCGGCCGCGGCAATGTTTTCCGTGGTGGATCGCGCGCTGATTCGGCCCACAACGTTCGGCGAGCCGGATCGGCTGGTGCAGATTCGCGAGGGAGGCCGCGCGAGCAAGAACGTCTGGAACGACCTGTGGCTGGATATCGACGAATGGTCGCGACGCAGCCGTTCGTTCGAGCAGATGGCGGTTGTGGGCTCCATGGGCGGAAGAAACTTCATCGAGGGGAAATCGGCCGCGGTGCAGGTAGAAGGAATCACCACGAGCTCGAATCTCCTCGATGTGCTCAGGACGGCTCCGATACTGGGGCATGGTTTCGCTCCCGAGCCCGTCAGCTCGTCTGCAGGAAGAAACACGGGGACCGTCATCCTGGGCTACGCAATTTGGCGAACGGCGTTTGGCGGCGATGATGCGGTGATCGGAAAATTCGCAAGAATCAATGGGAATCCGTACACGGTGATTGGTGTCATGCCGCGCGGGTTCGCTTTTCCGAAACAGTCTCAGGCGGTCCCGCAGGTTTGGCTGCCGCTGACGCTCAACGACACGGATTCCAGGCGCGATTACAGCGCGCCGACGTACCAGGTGGTCGCGCGGCTCAAGAGCGGTGTCACGATCGCATCGGCCCAGTCTGAGATGTCGGCGATCCAGAAGACCATCGCACCCGCGTACGCAGACCCCGACTTTCGCAACGCCCAGGCGTCCGTGGTGCGCTACTCCGACACGCTCATTGATGCCGACGTGAGCAAGGCGCTTTGGGCGTTGCTTGCCGCCTCGGGCGTCCTGTGGCTGATTGCCGCCGTCAATGCGGCGAACCTGCTGCTGGCGCGGGGAACGGCGCGGCGACGGGAGATTGCCGTGCGCGGGGCACTGGGCGCGAGCCGTCCGCGCATCGCGCAGCAACTGATGATCGAAGGGCTGGTGCTCAGCGCGTCGGCGACCGTGCTCGGTGTCTGCCTGGCGGATGCGGGAATTCGCCTGGCAAGGAATGCCGCGCCCCCCGGCCTCGGCCTCGATCTCTCGACCCACGTCGACGTAACGGTTCTCGCCGGCCTTTGCGTTCTTACGCTGCTTTCCGTCCTGGTGTCGACCGCGTGGCCGGCCGCGATCGTCGTGCGCGCGCCAATCGAACCGGCGCTCAAACAGGGCAGCCTGCAGGCCGGAACGGGCAGACGGCAGCATATTCTGCGCGGTGCGCTGGTTTCGATCGAGATCGCCATGTCGCTCACGCTGCTGGTCGCCTGCGGCCTTCTGCTCCGCACCATCTATACGCTGCGCCACGTGCCGCTGGGCTACCGCACAGATCATATCGTCGTCGCCAACCTGAATATCCCGTCGTTTCGGTTCAAGGGCCAGAACATCGTGCAATCGCTCTACCTGCCGATGCTCGATCGCGTGCAGCATCTTCACGGCGTTCAGGCGGCAGGCCTGATGAGCGAGGTGCCGCTGGGCAACACATTTCACATCCTGTTGTCGCTGAGGATGAACGGCGGTGGGGTGGTAGCTGAGATGAAAACGGTCACTCCGGACATTCAGCGCGTCTTCGGCTTCAAGATGCTCGCCGGCCGGTTTTATAACCATCAGGACAAGCCCAACTCTGCGCCGGTTGTCGTCGTGAACCCGGCCTTCGCGCGCCTCTTCGCGCCGAACAAGCTTGATCCTTCCAGCCTGATCGGGCTGAGCATGTGGAGCGTTCGCAAGGATGCGTCCGCGCACATCGTCGGTGTCTTGGACAACGAAAGACAGAAAGCGATCTCCCAGCCGTCGCAGCCTGAGGTTGAATTCTGTCTCTGCCAGGTGACGCAGGACACCAGGAATTACGGTCCCGCGACGACGGCGATGGACCTTGCCATCCGCACTGATCGGCCGACCTCGGAGATCATCCCCGAACTGCGCGACATCCTGCGCAATGCCAGCCCGGAGCTTGGCGGCGCGCAAATCTCCACAATGGACCAGATCGTCGAGGACTCCTACGGAAGCCAGCGGCTGGCCACGCACCTGCTCGAGATCTTCGGCGGATCGGCGCTGTTGCTTTGCCTTGCGGGCTTGTATGGCCTGCTGGCGTACGTGGTGGCGCAGCGAACGCGTGAACTGGGCGTGCGAATCGCATTGGGGGCATCGCGCGGCAACCTGGTGTGGATGGTGCTGCGCCAGGCGGGCGCCATGCTGCTCATCGGTGTTGCCGCGGGCGCCGGGCTCGCGCTGGCCTCGAAAAGGCTGGTGAGCGGATTCCTGTATGGCGTCAGCGCGCATGACGGATGGACCTTCGCGGCCTCGGCCATTTTGCTGCTGGCAAGCGGAATGCTCGCAGCTTATTTTCCGGCGTATCGCGCGGCCAGCGTCGATCCGATGGAAGCCCTGCGCGCGGAATGAAACGAATCGAGGGGTAAGAGGCCATGCGGTTTCTCGGAATATTGCGGATGCGGCTCGGAACGCTTCTCTCCCGTAAGCGCGAAGCCGCGCGCCTCGACGAAGAGCTGCGCTTTCATCTTGAACGGCAGGTCGCGGAGAACGTCGCCGCCGGCATGAGCACCGACGAAGCCCGCGCCGCCGCGCTGCGAACCTTCGGCAATCCCGCTTTGCTTCGTGACCAGACTCATTCGACGTGGAGCTGGTCTCGCCTCGAGTCGCTGCTATGGGACCTGCGTCTGGGCCTTCGAACCCTGCGCCGCGCGCCGGGATTCGCGCTGATCGCCGTGCTCACGCTGGGGTTGGGAATCGGCGCCAACACGGCGATCTTTCTGCTCACCTACTCGGTTTTGATGAAGAGCCTGCCGGTCCCGCATCCGGAAGAACTGGTCCGATACAACTTCCACAACGGAGAAAAGGAGATCGATCTCTCCTATCCGCAATACGAAGCCCTGCGCGCGCACCAGCAGGCCACCGGCGGATTGTTCGCATGGAGCAGCCAACGTGTCCGGGTGAAGGACCAGGACCGCTCCGGACAGGCGGAGATCGCCATGGCCACCGGGAGCGTTTTTCCCGTGCTCCAGCTTCGGCCCTGGCTGGGAAGAGGATTCGACCTGGCAGCCGGGGAACGCGGGCAGCCGCTGCGGCCCGAAGCCCTGCTGAGCTACGGCTACTGGCGCACGCATTTCCAGGGCGATGCAGGCGTGCTTGGACGCACGCTCAGCGTGGCCAGGACCGATGTCACCATCATCGGTGTTTTGCCGCGCGGATTTGAGGGGATCGCACCGGAGACGGCCATCGACATCCTGCTCCCGCTTTCTTTCGAACGAATTCTCCAGCCGAAGTGGTCCATGATCGATCAGCCCGGTGCCTTCTGGCTCACCGTGATGGGCCGGCTGAAGCCGGGAGAGTCGATCGATTCGGCGCGCGCGGAGCTGACGGCGGCTGATGCGCTGATCCAGGACGATGCCGATCCGAAACACGAGACGCTCAACGCGAATCTTTTTGGCGGCGGCTATGCGCTGGGAGTGGAACCGGGGCGCACCGGGCAATCGGATCTGCGCGCGGATTATCGAAAGCCGCTGTTGGCGCTTGAGTCTTTGTGCGCGCTGATCATGCTGCTGTGCGCGGTGAATACGGCGCTGCTCGTGTTGTCGCGAGCCTCGCAGCGGACGCGTGAATTTGCCTTGCGCAGCGCGCTGGGCGCGGCGCGCCGGCGTCTCGTCGCGCAGGTCCTGACGGAGACGCTTCTCGTAGGCTTCGGCGGACTTTGCCTCGGAGGTCTGCTGGGATGGGAGATGGCCAAGGCCCTGGTGGCGCTGATCACGCCGGCAGGCGATCCGGCATTGCTCAATCTGGAAGCCGGCGTTGCGATCGTGGCTTTCGCGGTGACTCTCAGCGTTGGCGCCGCGATACTTGCCGGTCTCTGGCCGGCGTGGCGGGCTTCGCGCACCGCCCCGGCAATGGAGTTGAAACAGATCGGAGCCCCCGCCGGAGCGGGGATGCCGGGCTGGTGGATTGTACCCGCACAGGTGGCGCTCGGAGTCGTACTCATCTATTCCGCGCTCCTCATGATCGGCACGCTGCGCAACTACATGAAAGAAAATTCCGGATTCGATCCCCGCGGCGTCACGTTTGCGCAATTGAGCTTCCAGAACGAAGATCCGTCCGACAAAATGCAAGTGCAGAAGAGTTTTCAGATTGTGGATGCACTGGAACACGAGCCGGGCATTCAGTCGGCAACGCTGCTCTCGATGCCGCCGATTCATGGCTGGATGAATACCAGCGACTACTTTACCCGCGATGCAAGCGGAAACATTCGGCACGAAGACTCGGTCTGGAACGAGGGCGTGACCGAGGATTACTTCGCCACCATGGGTACGGCGATCCTCGAGGGCCGGGGATTTGCGCGCGGCGACGCTTCCGGAGATCGGGTCTGCGTACTCAGCCATTCGGCAGCGAGTTTCTTCTTCCCCGGGAAGGACCCTGTCGGCCGGTCGATCACGCCGGGCGACGGCAAGCCATCAAAGCCGACATCGGAAGGAGGGCCTGGAAACACGCCGCGAACGTTTCGCGTGATCGGAATCGCCGAAGACGCGCGCATGAAAAGCCTGCTCGAGCCCGCGCCGCACGAGATCTATACGCTCACCGCGCAGGAGAAGAATCCGTTCGTCGATTCGTTCCTCGCCGTGCGCTCGAGTGGCGACAGCCTGGCCGCGGCGGCCATTCGGCGTGTGGCGCCGCGCATTCTTCCCGGTGCGGACCCACCGAAGCTCTACACCTTCGACCAGGCGGTGAACGACGATTTGAGCCGGCAGCGGCTGGTCGGCAGCGTCTCCGGCGGGTTTGCGCTGCTGGCGATGGCGCTGGTGGCCACGGGACTCTACGGCATTCTGGCGCGGACCGTCACCGAGCAGCGCCGCGAGATCGGCATTCGCATGGCGCTGGGCGCGCGCAGGGAGCGTATCGTTGGCGGGTTGGCGCGACGCGCGGCCTTGCGCGTCGGGATGGGCGTGGTGGCTGGCGCCGGTTTGGCTTTTGTGGCGGCAAGGCTGATGCGCTCGCTGCTCTACGGCGTCTCCGTGCAAAGTCCGGCCATTGCCCTGGCAACGCTGGGCGTCCTGCTGGGAGTTCTCATTGTCGCTTTTCTTGTTCCCGCGAGCCGCGCGGCTTCGGTCGATCCGATGCAGACGTTGCGGACGGAGTGAAGGACAGCGTCGGGGTGCTGGGCGAGGAACAGGGAATAGGGACCTGGGGGAACGAAGGTGTAGGGAAACCAAATGCCAGGAGCTGAAACCCGGCAACCATGAATTGCGAACTATGAACTGTGAAATATGAACTGTGAACTGCAATTCAGAGACCGGCGGCTCGAAGCCAGGAAGCGGTCCGGCACACGTTGGAGAAGAATCATGAAGCTGCCAATTTCAAGAATCGTGGTCGCGGCGGCTGCGCTTTCGGTCATCCTCGGGTTCCAGTATGCAGGCGCGCAGGCTCCTGAAACCGCGGCGCCCGCGAATCTGACTCCGCGGAGTTTCCCGCTTACCGATGCCGACAACCTGATTGTGAGCGGCGGAACGGCGGAGGCGGTGGAATACCAGGGGCGCAAGGCGGTGCGTTTGACCACGCAACCCGGAAAGGAGGATGTCTTCGCGTTTCTCAAGGGAGCGCAGATTCAGGATGGAACGATCGAGGGCGACATCGCGTTGAAGATCACCACACCGCCCGGCGTGCGCATGCCCGGCTTCGTCGGGATTGCCTTTCGCGCCAGACCGGATACTTCGCATTACGAAATGTTTTATTTGCGCCCCGGCAACTCCCACGCCGAAGATCAGGCGATGCGCAACCACTCGGTGCAATACGTCGCCGCGCCGGGATTCGACTGGTACATGCTGCGCCGCCAGTGGCCGTGGATCTACGAATCCCACGCCGATCTGCAGATGGAATCATGGATCAGGGTAAGGATCGACGTCCGCGGAAGAGCGGCCAGGCTCTATGTGAATGGGTCGGAGAATCCCAGCCTGATCGTGAACGGATTGAAAGGCGAGGACCTGCAGGGTGGCGTGGCTCTGTGGGGTTATGCCGGAGAAGAGGCCTGGTTTTCGAATTTCACCGTGTCGCCGGCCAAAGCCGGGCCGGTGACCAACGACGGCGAAGCTTCCGGCGTGTGGAATGTCGTCTTCGCCAGCGACTACGGCCGTTATCAAGGTTCGATGGATCTTCATCGTGATGGTAGCGCGGTCAAAGGCACATGGTCAGGAGCCTTCGGCCAGAGCTTGCCGGTGAATGGCACGTGGCGCAAAGGTTATGTCGAGCTTACCTTCAACGGCACGTGGGACGATAAGCCGCCCGCCGCGATGACCGCGACCCTGGCCGGATGGATCGACGGGGATTCCGCCACAGGGCGCATGAAGGTGGAAGGCCGCGCCGACGGGCAGTGGACCGCCACACGGAAGGGAACAGGGGACAGGGAATAGGGAACAGGGAACAGGGAACAGGGAACAGGGATTAAGAAACACTTCGTTGCGGAGAAAGTTATGCGCCGGCGGAATCGGATCGGAGTGCGATTGCGAATGCTGGTTCAACGCGGTCGCGAAAGTGCGCGCCTCGACGACGAACTGGGCTTCCATCTGGAGCGCCAGATCGCCGAGAACCGCGCGGCGGGGATGTCCACCGAAGAAGCCCGCGCCGCGGCGCTTCGCGCCTTCGGGAACCCGGCGCTGCTGCGCGACCAGGCGCGCGCAACGTGGGGCTGGGCGTCTGTTGAATCTCTCTGCCGCGATCTGCGCTGCTGCACTCGCACGCTTTGGCGCTCGCCGGGATTTGCCGCGATTGCCATTCTTGTGATGGCCCTGGGCATCGGCGCCAACATCGCGCTGTTTACGGTGGTGCGCAGCGTCCTGCTCAAGCCGCTGCCCTATCCCGATCCGGCGCGGCTGATCACTATCTACGAGAACGACACCGATACCACGCATCGCGATCCATATCTGCCCATCGATGCGGCCAGCTTTTGGGAGTGGCAGCGCGCAACGCGGTCGACTGCGCAGATGGCGATGATCTCGCCGTGGCAGCAGTACAACGTTTCGGCCCAGAGCGGACAACTGCCGGAACAAATCGACGCGGCCTGGTGCACGTGGAACTTTTTCTCGCTGCTGGGAGTGGACCCAGCCTACGGGCGCGGCTTTGCCGAGAGCGACGACAGGCCCGGCGCACCGGCCACGGTGATGCTGGCCAACGCGTTCTGGCAACGGCGCTACAACGGCGACCCGGGAGTTGTGGGCAAGACGATCTGGCTCGATGCCAAACCCTATACGGTCGTCGGCGTGCTGCCGCGGTGGTTCGTTTATTCGGGCTCGTTCGGCGGCAACTCGGTCGAGGTGTGGACCCCGGT
This sequence comes from Acidobacteriaceae bacterium, assembly GCA_030039035.1. Classification (GTDB taxonomy): domain Bacteria; phylum Acidobacteriota; class Terriglobia; order Terriglobales; family Acidobacteriaceae; genus Telmatobacter. The sequence continues at coordinate 10,018 of JASHQQ010000128.1, forward strand.
GCGGCACGACGCGCCGCCGGATCTCATGCGTACGTATGGCGACCATGAGTTCCTGGGGATTGCGCGCCTGCTCGGCGGCGCCACGCAGGCGGCTCTCGTCAGCCGGTTGCAGGCGCTGCAGCACCGCATCGCGATCGATCACGCCGGGCCCGCGGTGCACAACTCGATCTCGGCGCGATCGATGCTCGACGATGCGGTGCACAACTACAAGACTCCGCTTTACGCGCTGCTGGCCGCAACCGGATGCGTGCTGCTGATCGCGTGCATGAACGTGGCCGGATTGCTGGTGGCGCGCGCGGCGGCGCGCAGCAAGGAGATGGCGATCCGCGCGGCGCTGGGCGGCGGACGCATGCGCCTGGTGCGCGAGCGGCTCGTTGAGAGCTTCGCGTTGTGTGTCGCGGGCGGCGGCGTTGGTCTGCTGCTGGCCTGGAGCGCATTGCAATGGCTGGTGCACGTGCGGCACGACATGAACCGCGTGGAGGCGATCCGCTTCGACAGCGAGGTTGCCGCGTTCACGGTGGGCATCATCGCCATGTGCGCCATGTTTGCCGGCCTGGTCTCGGCGATGGGCATTGGCGGGCGGCACATTCTCACCCACCTGCAGGAGTCCTCGCGTGCCCACAGTGGCGGTGTGGCGCGCGCGCAACTGCGCCGCGTGTTGCTGGTGATGCAGGTGGGCCTGACGGTGGTGCTCCTGGTGGGCGCGGGGCTGCTGTTGAAGAGTTTCCAAAAGCTGCGCGCGACCGACATCGGCGTGCCCGTGGACAACGTGCTGACCATGCATTTCAGCCTGCCCGAAGCGCGCTACAAGACGCCGGTGCAGCAGGTGGCGTTCTTCGAGCAGCTCATCGGGCGCGTGCGCGCGCTGCCCGGAGTGCAGGCCGCAGGGCTGGTGAGCACGGCGCCCGGCGAGGGATGGGGCGGCGATCACTCGATGAGCGTCGTCGAGCACCCGCACGTAGCTGCGTCGCAGGAGCCGGACCTGATGGTCCGCGGCGCCGAGCCGGGCTACTTCACGGCCATTCAACTGCCGCTGCTGCGCGGACGCATCTTCACCGCGGATGAGCGACTCGAACGCGCGCATGTTGCAGTCATCAGCCAGAGTGCGGCGCAGAAGATCTTTCCCGGCGAGGACCCCATCGGCAAGCATCTGCACGACGATTACGGCGGAAGCAACTACGAAATCGTCGGCGTCGTGGGTGACACGCGCTGGTGGGTCTCGCTGCCGCCCAACCCCACCCTGTATTGGCCGATCTACGGCAATGACTACAGCTTTGCAACCATCGTGATTCGTTCCATTGGTGCTTCAGGGCGCGAGGTCGAGTCGCTGGCCATGCCGGTCGAGAAGGTCGTTGCCGGCCTCGATCCCGATCTGCCGGTCTCGGATGTGCAGACCTTGCGCGAGGCGATCGGCAAAACCACCGTCGACTCTGAATTCGATTCGGTGCTGGTGTTGGCCTTTGCCGTCATCGCGCTGCTGCTCGCCGCGGCCGGCCTCTATGGCGTGCTGGCGTATCTCGTCGCGCAGCGCACTACGGAGATCGGAATCCGTATCGCTCTGGGCTCGCCACGCGAGCGCGTGCTGTGGCGGATGCTGGGCGACGGGCTGCGGCCGGCCCTGCTGGGGCTGGTGCTGGGGCTTGCGGCAAGCGCGGCGGTAGTAAAGCAGATCCAGTCCATTTTGTATGAAACGCAGCCGCTCGATCCGGCGGTGTTGGCCGCCGTGGCCGGCACATTGCTGGCGGTTGCGGCGCTCGCGTGCATGGCGCCGGCGTGGCGCGCCTCGCGGCTGGACCCGATGCAGGCGCTGCGGACAGAGTGAGCGTCCAGGAACAGGGATCAGGGATCAAGTTCGAAGCTGAGAACTGAGAGCTGAAAGCTGAGAGCCGAGAGCCAGGGAGCTGGCAGCCAGAAGCTGTGTCCAGGGGGATTTCGATGCGGTGGCTCAATCGTTTCATGATGAGAATGCGTTTGCTTTTCCGGCGCGGAGACGCGGCAGGGCGCCTGGAAGATGAGCTTCAGGATCATCTTGACCGGCAGATCGCCGAGAATGTCGCCGCCGGCATGAGCAGGGCAGAGGCGCGGACCGCCGCAATGCGCAGCTTCGGCAATCCTGCGCTGCTGCGGGACCAGACGCGCGCCGCGTGGAGCTGGGCTTCGATCGAGTCATGGGCGCGTGATCTGCGTCTGGCCGCGCGCGGCCTGATGCGCGCACCCGGCTTTGCCCTCATCGCTATCGGGGTGATGGGGCTTGGCATCGGCGCCAATGTCGCACTGTTCACCGTGGTGCGCAACGTGCTCCTGAAGCCGCTGCCGTTCGAGGATCCCGACCGTCTGCTGATGCTGTACGAGACAGGAATGGAGGAGACCGATCCGCCCGGTTACAACGTGGTTGCGGGCGGCGTGTACGCGGAATGGAAGAAGCAGAATCGCAGCTTCAGCCGTCTCGCGCTGATGCAGGAAGGCTGGGCCGATCTCTCGGCTACCGGCGGCCAGTTACCGGAAAAACTCGACGACGCGGAGTGCTCGTGGGACCTTTTCCGGACGCTGGGCGTGGAGCCGGCGCTGGGGCGTGACTTCACCGCGTTCGACGACAGCCGCTCCGCCAACGGAACGGCAATTCTGAGCTGGAGCCTGTGGAAGCGCCGCTTCGGGTCCGACCCCTCGATCCTCGGCAAAGCAGTCTATATCAACGCCATTCCCTATACCGTCATCGGCGTCATGCCCTCCTGGTTCGACTTCCCCGATTCGACGACGCAAGTCTGGATGCCGGTCTATCACAACAAGCCGCCGGAGACCATGGCTGCGCTCGACAATCACATGTTTCGCGTGGTGGGCCGGCTAAAACCCGGTGTGAACGAGGCACAGGCCGTCGCCGATCTCAGCGTGATCTCGCGACGGCTGCACAACGCAAACCTCAATGATCCTTTCATCATGAGGCGGGCCAATGCCCGGCCGCTGCTCGAGCACATGGTGGGTGAGATCAGGAAGCCGCTCTACATCCTGCTCGCTGCAACCTGCTGCCTGCTCCTGATCGCCTGCCTCAACGTGGCCAATCTGCTCGTTGCGCGCGCCGCCGCGCGGCGCAAGGAGCTGGCCATTCGCACTGCCATGGGCGGCGGTTGGCTGCGCCTGATGTGCGAACGGCTGATGGAAAGCCTGGTGCTTTCGGCCGCGGGCGGTGTGCTGGGCATCGTGCTTGCCGCGGCCTCGCTGGGGTGGCTGACACGAACCCGCACCGACATCAGCCGCATGGAATCCATCCATATTGACGGCGTGGTGGCGGCGTTCACGGTCGGCGTCGTCGTGTTGTGCGCGCTGTTTTCGGGCCTGATCGCGGCCTTCAGCGCGAGCGACAAGCGAATCCTCGCCGCGCTGCAGGAGGCATCGCGCTCGGTGAGCGGCGGCAACGCGCGCGCTGCGCTGCGCAAGGCGCTGCTCACCATCGAACTGGGGCTGACCGTCATTCTCCTCGTCGGCGCCGGGCTGCTGCTGAAGAGTTACGAGCGGCTGCGCTCGTCCGATATGGGCTGCGCGACGCAGAACGTGCTCACCATGCGTCTCGGTCTTCCCAAGGCGCGCTACAAAACGCCCGCCGATCTCGCCAACTTCTACGATTCGCTGCTCACGCGCGTTCGCGCTCTGCCGGGCGCGGAAGACGCCGGCCTCGTGAGTGCCGTCCCGGGACAAGGGTATTGGGGTGACTGGGGATTCTCGATCGTCGAGCATCCGCCGCTGCCGCAAGGCAAAGGGCTGTTCGCCATCAACCGGTGGGCCGACCCGAAGTATTTCGCGGCGATGGGCATTCCTTTCCTGCGCGGGCACACTTTCGACGACGGACAGCGGCTCAACGCTGCCAATGAGGTCATCATCAGCCAGTTGTTCGCGCGACGGTACTTCCCCGGCGAAGACCCGCTCGGCAAGCACATTCACGTCGGGCTTGCCAACATGAACGCCGTCATCGTTGGCGTTGTGGGGGATACACGTTATGTCATCGGCGAAGAGCCGGAGCCCATGCAGTACTATCCGCTCGATGCCGGCGTCAACAACAACATTACCCTCGTGGTCCGCTCCAGCCAGGATGTGGAGCAGTTCGCCATGCCGGTGCAGCGCATCGTCGGCGCGCTCGACCGCGACATGCCCGTCTCCGACGTGCTCACGATGGAACAACTGCTGGGCAAGAATACGATGAGCGAAAGCTTCAACGCCACGCTGCTCACGGCCTTCGCCACGCTGTCGCTGCTGTTGGCCGCGGTGGGGCTGTTCGGCGTGCTCTCGTATGTTGTGGCGCAGCGGACGACGGAGATCGGCATCCGCATGGCGCTGGGCGCGCGGCGCGAACAGCTCATGGGCAAGATGCTCCTCGACGGCATGGGCCCTGCGATTTTGGGCCTTGTGCTGGGCCTCGCGGCGAGCGTCGGGGCAAGCCGGCTGATGCGCGATTTGCTCTACGAAATCAAGCCGCTCGATCCCGCCGTCTTCGCCGCGGTCGCCGCCACGCTTCTTGTGGTCGCAGCGCTGGCGTGCCTGGTTCCCGCATGGCGCGCCGCGCGGCTCGATCCGATGCAGGCGCTGCGGACGGAATGAGGGAACAGAGAACAGGGAACAGGGATTACGGATCAGGGTTCCGGTGATACGCCGGCACTGGCAGCCGGTGATCTGCTTCCGCGGATGTGAGCCAGGAATGCGCTGCTTTGAAAGACGACAAGCGAAGGCGCGAGCAATCGAGCCTCGCCCCTTCGCTTTTGCCCCTAATCCCTATTCCCTGTTCCCTGCCCTACTGCGTCACCGCCTGCGCCGGCGGAGCCTTTGGCGCTTTCAGATGAGGTGCGTTGGGCGGGGGTGGCGGCAACTTGGGCATCGCGGCCACGCCCGGCGTCGGCGGAGCCGGCGGGAAGGCCGAACCCCGCTTGATGCGCAGGTCGCCGACATCGGTACTCAGGGTGATCTTCGGTCCCCCCGCGCCGATTTTGCCGCTCACCGTCTTGCTCTCATCGCCGCTGATGGCGAGCGGAAAATCCGAAACAATGTCGCCGTTCCGTGTGCGTCCGTCCACTGTGGCCTGGGCGCTGGGTTCCAGCGCGATCTCGATGTCCCCCTTGCCGCCATCGTTCTTCGCATCCACGTTGAAGGCTCCGGCCGGCGCGATGGAGATGTTGCCATCGCGCGTTTCCACGTAGGAGTCGCCGTAGATCTGGTCGAGTTCGATGTCGCGCGAATGCGTCACCACACGCACGTTTCCCTTTGCCTCGGTCACATGCAGATCGCTGTCGGTGAGCGTCAGGTCGCCGGGCAGCGCGGCCAGATCCACTTCGGTCTTCGAGGTGCGGAACTCCACCGGCCCGTTTACATGCTCGATGTGCAACTCGTCGAAGTACTCGCAATTCAGGCCCACCTTGCCCGTAACCTCGGAGATCGTCATGTCGCTGCACGGACCGTCACCGGTCACGTCGCCCTGAATCTCGTGCGCCGAGAACTCGCCCTTGGAGAAGTGTGCCTGCACCGGGCCGGAGATCGTGTTCAGATGCACGTCGCCATGCGGCGCGGTAACGTTGATGCCCGCGCCCAGGCCGGCCGCGGTCACATCCCCTTTGCTCGCGCTCACCGTCACCTGGGCGTTGCGGGGAACGACGACGGCAAGGTTCAGCCGCCCGCTGTTGTTGCTGTCGGAACGGACCAGCACCGCGTTTCCGCTCACGGTCACATGCGCCGCTTCGGAATCGAAGATCTTCCTCGCGCTGGCGTCGGAGCTCGCGTAGGCCACCTCGTGCGCCTGCACCTGGACTTGCGGATTGTCGCCCTCGGTGATGCTCACGTCGCCGCGCGGATCCTGGATGGTCACCGTGGCATTGGCCGGAACCCGCGTGTTGAGCACCTGCTGGTCGAAGTCGTGTTCGGGCAGCCCGAAGGCATTGAAGAAGTCGTCGCCCTGGTTGCCCATCTCGGCGCGCAGCGGACCCCACCAGTTGTTCCATCCGGCGGCGCCGAGGCCGACGATGGCCAGAAGGATGAGAATGCCGACGAAGCTTCCCCCGCGGCGCACGGGAACCTCGCGGCGCATGTCGAGAGCCCACTCGGCCAGCAGCGCCACTCCGGCGGCGATCAGCAGCACCGGCCACCAGCGGCCGTACCAGCCCCAGAAATCCGCGGCGTCGATGCGCCCGGTGGCGATCAGCAGGGCCACAATGCCGATACCGATCAGAATGACCGGACCGACGACCGACGGCACCCGCGGACCGTAGGCGCCAATGTAGTTGGATTTCCAGGCGTGGTGCTGCGCCCTCCAGGCGTCGCGCTGCGCGCGCCACGCGGCCTTTTGCTGTTCGCGGTAAATGCGCCACTGCGTCTTGGGGTCGTATTGCGAATAAGGGGGTTGGCCGCCTGGAGGCGTGTTCGGGCTGCTCATCGCTGTCCTCCATCCGGATCGTTCTCAAACGGCTGGGTTCGCGCCGGCACGATCGAGGTCTCGGTCACAGGCTGCTGCGGAGCTACCGGCTGCCCGGTAGCCGGGTCGATCGCGCCGGGATACGGAGCGCCTGCATACGGCGCGCCTGCATACGGCGCGTAGCCGCCCTCCGACGCCAGAAGAGCCCGCTCGGCGAGCAACAGGACCCCGAGCAGGATCAGAAATAGAGGAATGAACAGGTTCCAGAAATGCTCGATCACGCCCATCTCGTGCAGCAGTGCGATCACGCCGATCAGCATGAGAATGGCGGGCCAGCGCAGCCTTCGTATGAGGAAATAGCGGTTCATTTCGGACCTCCCTGGCCGTAGCCGGAACGGCGAATGAAGAGCCATGCTCCCAGGCCGATCAACAGCAGAGGCCAGGCGAACTGGAACAACCGGCCGCTGAACAGGTCCAGTTGCCCCAGCAGAAAAAGCAGTCCAAGAGCGATCAGCACGATGGCTCCAATCGGCTCGCCGCGGCGCCAATAGGCCGGGGGAAGCGGAGGAACCGGCGGCACGGGCGGTATGGGCGGCACGGGAGGGATCGGCGGCGCGCCGGGATCCACGAAGCCCGCTGCCGGAGGAGCGTACGGCGCGCCAGACTGATAGGGAGCCTGGCCGGTGTACGGTGTCTGCCAGCCGCCTGCGGCCGGGCCCTGCCCCGTCGCGGCAGAACCGCCAGGCCCGGGGCTCGCCGGACCTCGACCGACGGGGGCCTGCCCGGGAATGGGGCCGGACTGGGCTCCCGGATGGCCCCAGTTTCCCTGGCGTCCGCCCAGGTTCAGCCAGCTTCCCAGCTCGTTCAGGCCCAGCGGATCGGGCAGCGGTTCGCCGTCGCGCCGCGCCTTGGCCGTGTGATAGGCCTCGAACGACTGGTAGAGAATCCACGCGGCAATGAAGATCCCGAAGATCGGATAGTGGTCGGTGATGCTGATGAGCACCGCGAAGATCACGACGTGAATCAGCCCTTTGAAGAACTGGCCGTTGTACATGGCTCCGACGCCGGGGATCAGCCCGAGCACGGCCGCCGCGGCGGGATTGGGCGCGCCCGGAGCCACCGGCGCCACGAACGGCTGCTGAAAACTCTGCCAGGCCGCCATGCACGGCTCACAGAGAATCTGTCCCCCCGCGGCGGTGCGCACGCAGTTGGCGCACAGCGCCTTTCCGCAGCTTTGGCAAAAGGCGGTCGCGTTCACGCCGCTGTGGTTTACGCAGTCCATTTCGTGCTCCTTCCCCGGAATCTTTCTCCCAGGAAAGCCGAACCGGAGCCGGCAGGTGGCGCCGGCTCATTCAGGAGTGCGAGGGAGTAATCATAGATATCGGTAGAGTCATTGGTGGCCGGGTTTCCCGACTGTTGGGGAGGGTCCACGCGGGAACCTCCGTTGCCGCTCGGATTCTGCTTCGATTGGCCGTTCGGCCGGGGCGGCGCCGGCTGCTGATTCGGCTGGGTTTCGTTCTCGGCGCTGCGCCGGAAGTCACGCATCCGCGCTTCGACTTCGTAGACAAAGCGCAGGTGGTCGTAATAACGGATGAGCGGCGTCGAAGCCATGGTCACTTGCCGCTGCATGAACGATCGCACCGCCGTGGGCCGCAGATCGCTCAACCGCACGCTGGTGATACGCACGCCGGTCAGGTTCAGCGTCAGCGCAATGGAAAAGAAAGCCATCGCCGCCGTCATCATCAGCCGCGGTTCGGCGAAGCGGCGAACATGCCCCATGAACCCGGGGCGCTGCCAGGGCTGCGGCATGGCCGCCACGTTTCCTGCAGGAGCGGGAAGCAATCCAAAACCTTCAACCTGGCCGGGCCCGGTCTGCGCCAGGATTTTGTCCAGCAACCCTTGCGGGACCTCCGGCTCCGGCGAGAGGAACTCCAGCCACTCCCGTCCCTTGCGGGCCTCCTCGAACAAAGCCGAGCAGGCCGGGCAAATAGCCATGTGGCCGCTGAAGGTCGCCTCGTCCTCGGGCCTCAGCAGGCCGTCGAGCGCGTCCGCCAGCAGCGTCTCCCACTGTCCGCAGGCCGGGGAATTCGGAATGTGTGCGCTGCCCGCCATGGCTACATCACCTCCCGTTTATTACGTTCCAGCAGCCTCGCCAGTTCCGCGCGGCCCCGGCTGATGCGGGACTTGACCGTCCCCTCGGGTATTCCCAACACCTGTGCGATCTCCTTGTAGTCCAAATCCTGCAAGTCTCTCAATATGACGGCTTCGCGCAGCTCCACGCTGACGCGCGACAGGGCATTCTGCACCATTTTGGCCAGTTCTTTTTGGGCCGCCCGCTCATGCGGCGAAGGTCCGCCGGCGGCGAGCCGGTCGGCCGGCTTTAGCTCCTCGGGCGAATCCCATCCCTCATCGAGCGATCCTGTGGCCCGTTGATTGCGGGTGCGGCGGAAATTGTCCACCAGCAGATTGCGGGTCATCGTAGTGATCCACACCTGCAGGCTGCCCCGCGCAAAGTCGAAACTGGATAAATTCGAATAGATCTTGAGAAAAACGTCCTGGGTGAGGTCTTCGGCATCGGCGGCATTGCCGGTAAAGCGGTAGCACAGGCCATAGACACGCCGATGGTGCGAGCGGACCAGCTCGGCCCAGGCGCCGGAATCCCCGTCCATGCAACGGCGGACGATTTGGGACCAGTCGATCTCCAGCGGCCTCACCTCCGCGTTCGAGGGACGGCCCGTCTGGGAAATCGCCCTGCCGCCCTGGGAGTGTCCGTCGGCCGGCATCCGGTGCGCGCCGGCGTGGGGCAGCGGAGTTTCGAGCTTCCGCCGCGCCGGCGTGGGCGGAACCGCCCAGCCTGCCACGCTCCAGCTTAATGTACCCACGCATTGCATGCTGTGACATACGCAGGATTTATGTGGACAGTTCCCGGCAGTAACCTTTGCGCGCCCGCTCCATCTCATAGACTTGGAAACACGAGATACACGCGCCGTTTCCGTGGAGGTCCAGATGTCCAGGTTCATTGCCCTTGCAGTCGTTTTTGCGCTCGCCCTCGTCGTGGCGGGCATTTTTGCCGGAGCCAGGGCCGCGGGAAAGTCCCCGATTCCTGCGGCCGCCACCGACGACTCCCTCGCCGCCAAGCCCGGCAGCCAAACCGCCGTCTTTGCCGGAGGGTGCTTCTGGGGCACCCAGTCGGTCTTCGAGCGCGTGAAAGGCGTCGTCGACACGACAGTCGGCTATTCCGGGGGCTCGGCCGACACGGCGACCTACGACCAGGTCACCACGGAGACGACCGGCCACGCCGAATCGATCCGCGTCGTCTACGACCCATCGAAGATCACCTACGGCCAGTTGTTGCGCATCTTCTTTTCGGTGGCGCACGATCCCACCCAGCTCAACCGGCAGGGGCCGGACGTCGGGCCGTCCTACCGCTCCGTTATCTTTTTCGCCAACGACGACCAGCACCGGCTGGCCCAGGCGTATATTGCGCAACTCGACGCCGCACACGTCTTCGCCAAGCCGATTGTCACGCAGGTCGTTCCGCTGAAAGGCTTTTACGATGCCGAGTCCTATCACCAGCACTATGCGGACAACAATCCGGGGAACCCCTACATCCTGGTCTGCGACCGCCCCAAGGTCGAGGCCCTCAAGCAGCAGTTCCCGGAGCTGTTCGAGGAGTACAAGAGCAGGTAAGTTTCAGCGCGCCTGATCTTTCGGGTACCAGTCGGAGTGCGGCGACCACTTGTGGCATGCGAGGCAGCAGGTCTCGGTCCATTGTTTGAGGCAGGCCGGGCAGACTCCGCCGGTATCGAACGTGTTCCAGACGTGGCGGCAGCTACACATCCAGCGATCCTCCCGGCGCGGCGACCAGCCGCATTTCGGGCATCGGATGCGGCCTTCGCCGCCGCCGGAGCCACGCGTGCTCTCTGCGGTCTCGAGACCGGGCTCAACCGGCGCCTGAATGGAACCCGGGGCCATGGCCCATCCTACCGCCATACGGACCCGGGTTGGCCCCTCAGGCGCGTCGAGTTCCAGCAATCCGCGAGCCGATCAAATTTCCAGGCCCGCTTCATCGATGCCCTCGATGCCATCCATCCGCAGTGTGTGATAGGCTGCATCCACCCGATTCCCCGCTCAAAACCCAAGGCCTTTCCCTGAGCGAAATGAAAGTGGAGATTTGTCATGCAAGGTGAGAATCATGGCGGAGCCGCGTTGCATCCGGGGCTGGTCTTCGAAATGGCGATGTCGTTCCAGCGCACGGCAGCGTTGAAGGCGGCTATTGAACTCGATCTGTTTCGCGCCGTGGGCGAAGGTCCCGGAGATGTTGCATTGTTGGCGCGGAAGTGTTCGGCCTCGGAGCGCGGCATCCGCATCCTGTGCGATTTCCTTACGATCCACGGCGTGCTGGAGAAGGAGGACGGGGGCTACCGGCACTCGCCAACCAGCGCCGCGTTCCTCGATCCCCGTTCCCCGGCATGCATGGCCTCTGTGTCGCTGTTCCTTAGCCGGCCCGAAGTGCGCGAGCCCTACGAGAAGCTGGCGGATGTGGTGCGCGCCGGACGAACGACACTGCCCGGTGAGGGCACCGTCGAACCGGAGAATCCGGTCTGGGTCGAGTTTGCCGAGAAGATGGCGCCGATGATGGGTCCGATGGCCGCGCCGCTGGGCAGGGTGCTGCTGGACGGACACGCCGGCCCGATGCGCGTGCTGGATATCGCAGCGGGCCACGGGCTGTTCGGCATCGAGATCGCGAAGCAGAATCCCGAGGCGCGCGTGACCGGCCTCGATTGGGCCCCGGTACTGCGGGTGGCGCTCGAAAATGCGAAGAAGGCGGGGGTGCAGGACCGCTATGACATGCTGCCCGGCAGCGCCTTCGACGTCGACTTCCGCGGACCATACGACGCAGTATTGCTCACCAACTTTCTGCACCACTTCGACAAGCCGACCTGCGTCGGGCTGCTGAACAAGGTTCACGCCAGCCTGCGCTCCGGCGGAAAGGCAGCCACGCTGGAATTCGTGCCCGACGAAGGCCGGATCTCCCCGCCCATGCCGGCCGCGTTCAGCATGACGATGCTGACCACGACGGCGGCCGGAGACGCCTACACGCTGAGCGAACTGACGGGCATGTATCACGAAGCCGGATTCACGGCAGTGACGAGCCATCCGATTCCGATGAGCCCGCACACGGTGGTGATGGCGCGGGCGTAGGCGCTAATACCTCTCCAGGAACTCGGGATCGACGGGGCTCTCGAAAAGCGAGGCGTCGCGGGTCACGATGGTCAGGCCGGACGGCGTGACAAAGTAGCGGCGCTTGTCCTCCACCGGGTCGTAGCCGATGACGGTGCCTTCGGGAATGTGCACGTCGCGGTCGATAATGGCGCGGCGGATGCGGCAATGCCGGCCGATGTTGACATGGGAGAAGACGATGGTCGAGTCGATTTCCGAATAGGAGTTGACGCGCACATCCTGGGAAAGCACGCAATTCGATACCGACGCGCCGGAGATGATGACGCCCGCGGTGATGATCGAATTGGTGGCCGAACCGGTCCGGCCGGGTTCGCCGAAGACGAACTTGGCCGGCGGGTACTGGCGGACGCGCGTGCGGATGGGCCAGTTCTTGTCGTAAAGGTTGAAGACCGGCGAAACCGAGCACAGATCCATGTTGGCTTCGTAGTAGGCGTCGAGGGTGCCCACGTCGCGCCAGTAGAGCGCCTGCTTCTTGTTTTCGTCCACGAAGCTGTAGGCCATCATCTTCTTCTGGCCGAGAAGATTGGGCAGGATGTTATGGCCGAAGTCGTGCTTCGAATCCGGGTCCTCGGCGTCGGCGATCAGGGCCTTGATCAGCGCCTCGGTGTTGAAGATGTAGACGCCCATCGAGGCATCGACCATGTTGGGATTGAACGGCGAGCGCACCGTGGTGGTAGCCGGCTTCTCCTGAAAGCCGATCACCTCTCCCGATGCCGCGACTTCGACGATGCCGAATTGCTTCGTTTCCTCGGGCGAGATGGGCAGAACGGAAAGCGTGACGTCGGCTTTGGATTCCTTGTGCTGCTCGAGCATGCGGCTATAGTCCATCTTGTAGATATGGTCGCCGGAGAGAATGATGACGTTCTGCGGCTGCTCGCTGCCGATCGAATAGATATTCTGGTAGACCGCATCGGCCGTGCCCATATACCAGTTGGTCCCGGTCCGCTGCATGGGCGACAGCAGTTCGAAGAATTCGCCCAGTTCCTGGGCCATGATGCCGGTCCAGCCTTCGCGGATGTGGCGATTGAGCGACAGCGCCTTGTACTGGGTGAGAATGTAGACCTTGCGCAGGCCGGAGTTGATGCAGTTGGAAAGCGTGATATCGATAATGCGGTAATGGCCGCCGAAAGGCACCGCCGGCTTGGCGCGGTCGCGCGTTAACGGAAAAAGCCGCTCTCCGGCGCCGCCTGCGAGCAAAACCCCGAGGGTGTCTTTCATATCCGTATTGAGCCTGCCAGCAAGTTCCGGAGGTCCCCGGAAAACTCGGTGCGAATCCGCGCACGACGTCCAGCCCGCCGCGCGCAAGTCACCGGACGGGTGGAGGATACCATACCGGGATGAGACTGGCATCCTGCGGCCGCAGGCCCATGCGGCGAGCCATCGGGATTCTCTGGAAGGGCAGCGAAACCGGACCGCACGACGAACGGCATTTCCCGTTCAAAGGAAACCGGTCGGATCGAAATCAGTGGGAATTCTCGTCGGAACCTTCGTCGTCGATACCCTCCACGGAGATGCGGAGGGAGCGGAGGAAATTCAGATCGTTGGGTGTGAAGGCGCCGCCCTCGCCCGCCTCACCCGACTCGGATTCGGAAGCTTCCTTCGATGAAACTTCATTGAGGCCGATGGTGGCCTCGAGCATGAGCAAGACGTCGAATCCCTGGCGGCGGATGTCCTGGACCACGCCGGCGATCTGTTCGCTCTCGATCACAGATTCGTGAATGGCCTCGCCGAGTTGCTGGATCAGTTCGCGTAGACGGGATGTCAAAGTGCCTCCGTAGGCGGCGGCCAGCGCGAGATTCGGCGCGGGAAGCGGCGGTGAGGGATGCATCTACCTTACGTTGGACGGCGGTTCAGGGCAACTGGGAATCCCCATCAGATCGCATCGAACCGGTCGCTGCGCGTCGCTGCTACCATCATATCGGAATGAAGCCTCACATCATCGGCCGCACCTTGGGCATCGGGTTACGCGTCGCGGGACGCGTTGTCGGGCAACGGGTTGTGGTCGGAGCTCAGGTCCAGTCGAAGGCGCCGCCCGCGGGAGTTCCCGCCGCTGGGAGGGCAATTGCCGCTGATGCAGTCGCTAAGGGCCGCGCCGCCGGCGAGGCGGCGGTGCGCACCGCGGGCGGAGTGGGACGCGGCGTGGCCGGTTTTCTGCGCCCCTTTCGCCGCGTGGGCGGAATCCTCTGGCTCGAGGTCAGCGGCGTCTTCTTTTTGTTGTTTGTGGTGGCCTTTGCGCCCACGCTCTGGCGCGCGCGGCACAGTTATGCCCACGGACCCGACCACCGCACGTTCTGGGCCGCGGCGGCGATCATGGCCGTGTTTCTCTATCTCGGGGTAACTTCGTTCTGGAAGGCGCGGAAGAAGTAAGGCTTTCGCCGATGGAAGGCGATTGCCCGAAGGGGAGGTCGTCGACCGCAACCCGGTTGGACCATGGCGCGAATCGATTTCCGGCAGGTATTCAATTGGCGCCGTACACCGGGACCGCGGCGCCGTGGATCAGACTCGATGCTTCGCTCGACAGGAAGAGAATCACCTCGGCAATCTTCTCCGGCTTTGGCCACTTCGCAAAATCGGCGTCCGGCATCGCTTTCCGGTTGGCCCCGGTATCGATAATGCCGGGCAGAATCGTGTTCACCCTCACGCCCGTGCCTTTGAGATCCGCCGCCAGCGAGTCCATCATCGCGAGGGCTGCCGCCTTCGATGCCACATAAGCGCCGGCGCCGGCCGCGTGATCCATCGCCGCCCGCGACGCAATGTTGATGAAAACGCCCGAACCTTGCCGCAGCAGGATGGGAACCGCGCATCGCGCCAGCACAAATCCTGAACGTAGATTGAGCGCCATCATCCGATCGAAGGTCTCAACCGCCGTCTCCCACAGGGGAGTTCCGCCGGCGTAGGCTCCCACCGCGTTCACCACAATATCGATTGCCCCGATTTTCCGCACCAGGTCCGCGGTTTCTTTCTCGTCGGTCGCGTCCGCGCGATGTCCGATCAAGGACCCTGCAGACTGCCCCGCCTCATCCTTGACGCGCGCATACTCGGCCTCCGAACGGTAGGTCACATGAACTGAGGCGCCCTCTTTGAGAAATCCAAGCGACACCGCCTGGCCGAGTCCCCCTGTTCCGCCAGCCACCAGGGCTGCCTTCCCCCTGAATCGGGCTTCCATCCTGCAGCCCTCCTCTGCTCAATCCGGTTGTGCCATGATCATAAATCGGCCCGCGAAGAATGGCATTCCGGCGGTCTGGCAGTTTCGCTGCGGGGATTTCTGGGCCACCGGATCGATCATGGTCGTTTGCCCCCTAGCTTAAAAGCAGTTGGCTCTGGAAGATGCGGAAGAAGTGAGGCACCGCGAATTTATTCCGAGGCATGCATAGCCAGCGCGGGATCTCGTTTCTGAGGGATCACGGCCAACACGATGATTTTCGGATCTTGAACGAGGTAGTAGACATTGTAAGGAAACTTTCTGAGAGAGACGCGACGAGTACTTCCATAAATGACTTGGTATGCAAACGGCATTCTGTGGATGCGGTCCAGTGTCTCATTTAACTCGATCACGAATCGATCTTCCAGAGATGTGTCGATTCGCCGGTACCATTTCCGGACGGCACCCACGTCCGCCAAGGCCTGCCGGCGAATCCGAACCGTAAAGGGTTCCATCAAAGCAGGGATCGTTTTCGCGCTTCAGCGAGTTCGAGATCGTCGCCGGGAGCCTCCGCAAGGTCGCGCAGTCGCCCGTCGAGAATCTGTCGCTCCCATTCCGCCGGGGCGTCTCCGTTCGCTGACCCTTGAGAGGCGAGCCCGTCCAGGCTGTCCCAAAGTTCGTCGATGAGAGTGAGCCTCTCCTCGGGAGTAAGGGAGGCAATCTCGGCCTTCGTCAGAACCGCCATGGCGCCAGTTTACTCCAAAGGCCTCTATGATGCTCGCCGCGCGGGCCGCGTGATCGCCCAGATGAGAACGGCGGCGAAAGCGATACCAATCAAGAGCAGGAAACCCGAGCCCCCGCCACGGCCAAAATGGCCGAAGCGAAAAAAGTGAAAGCCGCCAAAGCGCAAGAGCGCAAGTAAATTTGTTAGAGCAGTCATCCCGATTCCTCCGTGGCGCAGGTCGATCCCTGCGAATGTCGCGATTCTATTGACACGGAACCGCGGCGCAAGTTGTTCGCAAAACTTGTGGATTTACGCGCGTCAAGCGCCGTCGCGCCGCCACAGCCGCGGCGCGACGGCATAATTCAACTGCACCAGCACAATCGCAGCGATGCTGACCCAGGTGTGGATGAAGCAGAGCGCGGCGCCGGCGGCGTAGAGCGACTGCGCGATGAGGATTCGCCGGCAGATGCTGCCGCGAACTTCGTCCGGCGTGTCGGCTTTGATCAGCCCGGCGCGAGTGGCGTAAGACCAGCTCCAATAAAGCATCGCGCCGGGCAGCAGGATATTGAGCCAATAAATGCCCAGCGCTCCGCGATAGGAAATGAACTCGGCCAGCAGCCGCGTCGTCAGCGGCAGCATGGTGATCGTGAAAAGAAAGCCGAGATAAATCCAGGTGAGGTCGCGCGTGCCCTCGTCGATGTGATTGAGCTGCGTCTGCTGCCCGGCCCAGAAGATGCCGAGGGTCAGAAAGCTCATCAGATAGGCGACCCATTGGGGCGCAAGCGCGCCCAGCGCGGTGAAGAGCTCGCGTTCCGAATGCACCTCAACCGCCGACGGAATGTGCAGGTCGAGCACCAGCAGGGTCATGGCCACGGCGAAGATGCCGTCGCTCAGAGCGGCGAGCCGGTCGAGATTGCGGCCCTGGATCAGGTTGTACAAAGTCGGCATCGTTCGATTACCGTCGGTGGGCTGGGATCATGCTCCGGACGTGGTCGTGGATTCCCACCCTTTCCGCGATGAAACTGCGGAAAGGATGGGGCACGGAACTGGTTGCCCCAGGTCTCGATTTTGAGACCTGGGATACCGTCATCGTCTCCATCAACGCAAAAGATCGAGTGCAATGCCGGTCATCGCCGTGACGCCGGTCGGGATGGCCTGCCGGTATTGCGGGTAAAACAGCGCCGAGTGCAGGCTGGGCAGCGGCACACCGGTTCTGCGGCTCTCGGCCAGCTTCGCCGGGTCGGCCGCGCCCAGCCAATACATCACGGCCGGAATCCGATTGTCCAGCGAGAACGTCCCAACGTCTTCGCTGGCCATAATAGAGTGCGCCTCTTCGACGTGATCCTCTCCCAACGCTGCTACGGCGTCGGCGCGAAGCCGATCGGCAAGCGCCGGATCGTTGAACGTCACGGGCGTGGACTCGTTTACGGTGGCAGTCGGCATACGGTCGGCGGGAATCCCGTAGGCTTCGGCGAGCCCGCTCGCGGTGCGGCGAATGTCGGCGACGATCTGGTCGCGCTGCGCGGGCGAATAGGTGCGGAGCGTGAGCCCCATCTTCACTTCGTCGGGAATGATGTTGCTCTGTGTGCCTCCATGAATGGTGCCCACGGTGAGCACGGCCGGCTGCTGGGGGTCGATCTGGCGGCTGACAATGGTCTGCGCGGTCAGGATGAACTCGGCCGCGAGCACGATGGGATCTTTGCCGGCTTGCGGTGCCGAGCCGTGGCCGCCGATGCCGCGGATGGTGACCGTCAGCGACGTGTCGCCGGCCAGCAGCGGCCCGCCTTTGAAAGCCACGGAGCCGGCGGGAATCTCGGGATTGTCGTGCTCGGCGACGACGAAATCCGGCCGGCCGAAGCGTTCATAGAGATGGTCGGCCAGCATCGCTTTTGCGCCTCCAACGGTCTCCTCGGCGGGCTGGCCAATGAGGATCAGCGTGCCGTGCCAATGGCTCTTGCGCTCAGCCATCTCTTTCGCGACGCCCAGGAGCACGGTCATGTGCAGATCGTGACCGCAGGCGTGCATCACGCCCACTTCCTGGCCTTGTGCGTTGGTAGTCTTCACCGTGCTCGCGTAGTCCAGGCCGGTCTTCTCCACCACAGGCAGCGCGTCCAATTCGGTGCGCAGCAACAGGCGCTTCCCGGGGCCGTTTTCGAGAAGCGCGACGACGCCGAACGCCGGCGAGCCATCGTCATATTTGCCCACGTGCTCTGTCACCGCGTAGCCCAGCTTGCGCAGCTCCGCGGCCAGGAACGCCGCGGTCTTTTCTTCGTGCTGCGAGAGCTCGGGATTGCGGTGCAGATGCTTGTAAATCTCGGTGAGCGCGGGAAGCTGCTGCTCGGCCGATGCGGCAAGACCGGCGGGTGGCGCGGGCGCCTGCGCGGCCAGGCTCCAGG
>JASHQQ010000129.1 GCA_030039035.1 Acidobacteriaceae bacterium
CCGATTTCGAGCCAGAGATCCTGGTTGGGCACGTCGATCTCCATGTGCACGGGCACGCCGGACTTCTGGATCGCCGCGTAGATGTCGGGCTGCAAATTCATCTGCTGGGTCGCGCCGGCCCAGTTCACGGCTTTGCCGTCGCGATCGTAGGCGAGCAGGCCAATCTGCAGCTTGCCGGCGTGGGTGCCCTCGGTCTCGACTTTCAGCGCCACGTCGGTCCAGCGGACCATCAGGTCGATGGAGTAGCGCGTGACCGGGCCGGCCAGTTTCGGATTTTTTCCGGCTCGCGTGGCGTTGGGCGCGGGCTGCGGCGAAGCGGGAACGACGCGCGCACCGAAGAGAATCTGCGTGGCGGCGGGCACGCCGCGAATGAGCAGCGGATGCAGCGGATCGCTGTCGGGCTTTGCCGAAGCGGGCGGATTGTCGTCGGCGTTGTAGCCGCGCCGGTAGTCCAGCCGGTATTTGCCGGAGACGATCTTGACCTCGACCTTGCGGTACTTGCCGTCCATTTTCCTGTTGGCGGGCGAGTAGGCAAGCGTGTAGTAGTGCGAGCCGTCGGCGATGGCGTGCTCCGTGGCGGCGTCAAGGTCGTTGGTGTTGTAAATGGCTTTGCCGCCGGTGTCGGAGGCGATCTGATTCATGGCGGCGATTTGCGAGGCGCGATCGCTGTTGCTGGCGGTGTAAGCGCCGATGCCTGCCATCGCGGCCAGGTTCCCGGGGCCGGCAGCCGAACCCGGGCTGCGGTTGTCGGCCGAGACGATGTCGTCGGACATGATTCCGTTGGCAAAGACCGGGTAGACAGCGACGCGGGCGGCAGTGAGCAGATCGGCGGTTTTCTGCACCTGACTCAGCGCAATGGAGTCATCCGCGTAATCCTGACGCTGGTCGAACAGGGGAAAGATGTACACCGGAAAATCGCCGCTGAACCAGATCAGGTTCTTGCGTTCCGGGACCGCGGCCAGATAACGGGCGATGTCGGAGAGAGCTTCCAGCGTCATGCGGGTGCGGTTCGTCTTCTGGAAGCTCTGATAACTGGCAAAGGCGCTGGCAACCGCCGAGGTGGCCGTCACCGGAGAGGTTGGATTCGACCAGCCGGGACCGGAAGGGCCATTGCTGTTCCCCGTCGAACCGCCGGCCGACGCCGACGCCGACCCCGGACCCGGCGGGGCGTTGCTGGCCAGGAAGCTTTCGAGCTCCTGCTCGCCCGCGATTTCGCTTTTTGCGACGAGGGAGGTGCTGATTCCGGGAGCGGTCTGTTGGATCGCGATTTCCCGAAGCAGGGCCGCGTCGGCGGTGAAGCCTTGAACCATGTTCAGCTTGT
Organism: Acidobacteriaceae bacterium; assembly: GCA_030039035.1. Classification (GTDB taxonomy): domain Bacteria; phylum Acidobacteriota; class Terriglobia; order Terriglobales; family Acidobacteriaceae; genus Telmatobacter. Next base: position 1,322 of record JASHQQ010000129.1, read on the forward strand.
CGTTCAGGGCGAAGATGGCTATCCGTGTGCCGGGCTTGACGTGGTTCAGGTAGCCGAGAATCTGGTTGCGGGCGTTGGAGATCATCTGCGGAGGAGTGTTCAGGCTGTCGAGCAGCAGCACATTGACGGCGTCGCTCTCGGGCGCAGGCGGAACGTTGGTGTAGACATTGGGCGGCATCTTGGGCAACTCCGGCCGCGCGCCGGGAGGCAGGGTTCTGGCCGAGTGCTCTTCGAAGAAGTCGATGGTCTGCGGCTTGCCGTCTTCCAGGATCTGGAAGTCGCCTTTCCCGAGCGCGAGAACAGGCTCGTCCTTGCCTTTGGTCACGACGACGTCAACCACAACCTCGCGGGCATTGGTCCTGAGAGTGGGCGTCTGCCCGGCCGGGGCGGACCGGACGGCAACTGTTGCGGCGACGAAAACGCAGCACGCTGCGGCAATACGGCTGGCGGATCGGGAGGGCATCGGGCGCCTCGCAACGAAACGTGAAATCCTGCGGCCGAAACCGGAAGCACGGCCGGCACATCTGTTGGACAGGCCGATTCCAGACCCGGTAACGGGAGTCTTTGCCTCGATTTCCGGTTTTCCGAGCCCGTAAGGTAGCCTCTGATCGGATTCTGACGCACGGGCATGCGACGATCGAAACGCTTGCGAGCGTCTAATCCCGCGCTGCTCTCTTTACTTCTGTTAAAATGTAAAGCGGAGGATTTGTCCATGGAAGCCACTCTGAGCAGCAAAGGACAAGCCACGATTCCCAAGGCGGTGCGCGAGCGTTTGCGACTGAGGCCGGGAGATCGGTTTAAGTTCTTCTTCCACCCGGACGGCGTGATCATTCTGCCCAGGATTCCGGCTTCGCGGCTGAAGGGCATCGTTCCAAAGCCGGCCAGGCCGGTCTCTCTGGAAGAGATCGACGCTGCCACCGAAGCAGGCGCCACGGCGAGATTCAGGCGGAAGAGATGATAGGGCTCGATACGAATGTCCTGCTGCGCTACCTGGCGCAAGACGATCCGGCGCAATCTCTTCGCGCGACCGAAATCGTTACCCGGCGGCTGACCGAACAGGAACCGGGGTTCGTCAGCCTGGTCGCGATTCTCGAAGTCGCCTGGGTGCTGAGGAGCCTTTACAAGCGGTCGCGGCAGGAAATTGCGGACGATATCGAGATGATGCTGGCGGCCGACACGCTCGAGGTTCAGAACGAGCAGGAGGTCTATGACGCCGTCGTAGCACTCAGGAACGGAACGGGGACCTTTGAAGACGCATTGATCGGCTCGCTGGGGATTTGGAGGGGATGTTCCGCGACTTTGACGTTTGACGAAAATGCGGCGCAGAGGTTGCAGGGATTCTCATTGGCCTGATTTTTGGGGGTCACTGGGAGTTGATGCATGTCCTGCTCTTGCTGGCATGTGTACCACGGCGTATAGTCCACGCCATGATGTCGCCGAGGGTTTTGTCTCGCTCGGCTTGCAATGACTTTCGCGAGTGCAAAGTCTACAGAACCGCGGCATTGTTGACGCTGGCGATCGCGGTTGCGCTTCCAGCTTGTGCGCATCTGCAAGCCGGGGGAACCGGTGGGCAGGGCGGGGCGTCTGCTCCCGCAGACCCGCTATCGAGCACAACGAATGGACTGACATTTGAGGCCGCCTCAATCCGGCCGAGCGCGCAGAGATTTGTTCTCAAAGGAATCGATTTCCTGAACCCGGCAGGTGACGAAGCACCGCCGCCGGGCGGCCTGTTTTCCTGGAATGTGTCGCTGCCGTGGTTGATTAACTTCGCCTACGATCTTCGCAGTGCACAGGAGCGGCGCGGAGCGCGGGAGGCGCTGCCCAGGTGGGCGCAAGACGAGTGGTACGCGATCGAAGCCCGGGCGGAAGGAAATCCGACGCGTGACGATGTGCGGCAAATGGTGCGCTCGCTGCTCGCAGATCGCTTCCAGTTCGCCGCCCATCGGGAGAAGCGCGAAAGCCAGGTGTATGCGCTTGTGGTGGCCAGGCCGGGTTTGGGGCTGAGGCCACATCCTGAAGGCGCGCCGTGCACGCTTTCTACGCTCAAAGTCGACAAGTATACGAACATAGTTCCGTCCTACGATGCTGTGCCCGCGCACTGTGGGATTTCCAGCCGCGAACTGAGCCATAGCGGGGAGCGTCGTTTTGAGATGCTCGACGTGACGATGCAGCAGATTGCGGATTCGTTGGGCCTGGCGGTGTCTCCGTCTGTCGTTGACCGGACCGGGCTCGCAGGACGCTACGACGCAGTGCTCGATTTTGGGCCAGATGGCGTGCCGCCGAACGCCGCCTCCTTTTCGGACGAGATTGGCCTGCCGCCGTTGCCCGCCGCGCTTGAAAAGGAACTCGGCTTAAAGCTGGTCAAGCAGAATGCTGCCGTCGAAGTTCTCGTCGTCGATCACATCGGTACGCTGTCGGAGAACTGACAGATGCAGCCGCGATGTTCTAGCCTCAGATCGTGATCTGGACGAACCCAGCCGAGACGGCATTACGCGAGTTGCAGCAGGCGCCGCTGGTGCGCTTCAGCGTGCTGGCGCTGAGTTCGATCTTCTTTCTCGTCGATCCCTTTGCGGCGATCGGGTCGTTCCTGGCCATCACCGGCAGCTTTGACGAGCAGCGGCGCCGGCGCATGGCGCGCAAGGCGGCGCTGACCTGCTTCATCGTGCTCACCGCCTTTGCGCTGGGCGGGCAATACATCTTCCAAATGTTCGGCATCAAGCTGCCGGCTTTCGAGATCGCCGGCGGGCTGATCCTGATGCTGATCGGCCTGGATATGCTGGAGGCCAAGCGCTCGCCCACGCAGGAGGCCCACGGCGACACCGAAGAGGGCGCGGCCAAGGAAGACGCCGGCATTGTCCCGCTGGGTATCCCCATGCTGGCCGGGCCGGGAGCCATCTCGTCGGTCATGGTGCTCGTCGGCCAGGTTCCCAACCTGTGGAACTGGGAGATGGGTGCGATTCTGGGCTCGATCGCCGTGACCGCGCTGGTGAGCTACTGGGTGCTGGCCGGGGCGAGCCAGGTGCGCCGGGTCCTGGGCGACACCGGGATCCGCATTCTGGTCCGCGTGATGGGCCTCTTGCTGGTGGCGCTGGCGATGCAATTCTTCGTGAATGGCTTGACGGACCTCGGGGTCATTCCACGGGTCTAGCCACGGAATTGCGCCGCGGCGACGACGCCGGAGTTCGCCTGTCGATGTGTCCGGGTTGCAACCGAATGCGAAGATTCCGAGGCAGAGCCGAGTTCACATCCGCTTTCAGTCGCTCCGAGCCGATTTCCGGTTGATCTGCACCACGCCCCGCATTCAGCCCTCCGAAAAACCATATTTTCCGGACCGTCAAATATGCCCTTTTGCAGGACTGAAAGCCAGTCCTTTCGAAATGCGGAGATTCTTGGGGTTTTCAATTTGGTCCCGGAATTGCTTCGAAAATGGCGTCTCATCCCATCGAACCGGTTTCTTGTCCCTGTTTTCTTCCGTTCGTACCCGATTCACCCGAACGACGCACTTGTACTCGTAAGAGCAAAGAGCCTCCCACCGTTCGATCATTTCTCCTTTGAGGAACAAGATGAAGACGAGAATCCTTCGCAAGAAGTTCGTCGTTACCGTGACTGTCACGGCCCTGATGGCGTTTGTTTTCGCAACGAAGTCACAGGGGCAGGCGTCGACGTCGTCCATCACAGGCATCGTTTCCGATCCCACGGGAGCGGTGATCCCTGGCGCCACCGTTGAGTTGTCGAATACGGCCACCGGACAATCCTACAGGGCGGTCACCAATCAGGAAGGTTCCTACACCATCACCGAGGTGGTTCCCGGCCCCGGGTACCGGGAAACAGTAACGCGCGACGGCTTTCGCACGACTGTTCTCGATGGGCTGTATCTGAACATTGCGTCGACCCGCACGCAGAACGTGAAGATGGCGGTCGGGCAAATCTCGGAAACAGTCGCTGTATCTGCCTCGAACGAGGACGTAACGCTCGATACCTCGGATGCCACGATCGGCAACAACTTCCAGGTGCAGGTTCTGGACGAGCTGCCCGTTGCTTTTCGCGACACTCCTGTCGCGCTGCTGACGCAACAGCCGGGCATGACCAATGACGGCGCGGCGACGGGCGCGCGTACCGACCAGGACCGCGTGACGCTGGATGGCCTGGACGTGAACGACGAGACCTATGGCAATTTCGGCACCATCATCGCCGGCGCTCCGGTGGATTCGGTGCAGGAGTTCAAGGGAACCACGGCCGGCCAGCTCTCCAGCGCCGGGGCGGGCGGCGGCGGCCAGTTCGACATGGTGACCAAGTCCGGCACCAATCACTTCCACGGCGATCTCAACGAGTACCACCGCGACACCGATCTCGAAGCCAACGAGTGGTTCAACAACTTCGACGGAGTGCCGCGCTCTCCGCTGGTCCGCAACCAGTACGGTGGCGCGATTGGCGGGCCAATGTGGAAGGACAAGGCCTTTTTCTTCTTCGATTTCAACGGCCGCCATGACTCGCTTTCGACCATCGCCACGAGGACCGTGCCCACGGACAGCTATCTGAAAGACCAGACCATCACCTACTACACCAACATTACCGCGGGAACGAAGAACTCCATCGGCGCGGCGCAGGTAAAGGGCTTCGATCCACAAGGCATCGGTTTCGATCAGGCCATGATGACGGTTCTTGCCGGCCGGTATCCCTCGCCGAACGACTTCAGCGGCGACGCCGGCGATCTGCTGAACACGGCCGGCTTCCGTTTCAATGCTCCCGAACCCTTCGTCGAAAAGAATTACGTGGGCCGGGTCGACCTCACGCCGTTCCGCAACCATCACCTCTTCGGCCGCGTCACCTACAACAACATCAATTCGGTGAACAGCCCGGTGCAGTTCCCGGGCGATCCTGAGACCTTTCCCTATCTGGACACGAGCCACGCATGGGTGGTGGGGTGGGACTGGACGATCGGCACCAACAAGGCCAACAGCCTGATCTGGGGCGCCACGGTCGCCAACATCGGCACACCCGATACCTATAACCCGCAAGGGGCGAACCAGTACAATTTCGACGGAGATCCGACCGGCGGCTACTTCCTGTCCGGCATCTACGCCAATGCCGGCGGCTCGGCGCGCTATTTCCCGATTCCGGTTCTGCGCGACGACTTCCATTGGGAGAAGGGGCGTCACAGCCTGACCTTCGGCGGCTCTTTCAAATACCCCAGCCCGCATTACAGCGTCTACCAGAACTACAACGGTCCGATCGTCGGACTCGGCGGCGGCGTCACCGGACTGCCCGTGAATAGCCCGACCTCGACCTGGAACTTCGATCCGGGCGACCTCGACAACAGCCAGACCAGCCTGACGGTCTACCAGTCCGCGCTCGTGCTCGGGTTGGGCCGTTTTGAAGACACCAACGACACATGGAACTACACAGCATCGGGGAGCGCGGTGCCGCAAGGCGCCGGATTGCAGACCGAGTTCAAATACTACGAGACGGAGTTCTACGTAGGAGATACCTGGAAGCTGTTGCCGTCGCTCGCGATTACCTACGGCCTGCGCTACCAGCAATTCACTACGCCTTATGAGGTCCATGGTATTGAAGCGGTCCAGAACGAAAGCTTCTGGGATTTCATGCGCGCCCGTATCGCGCAGAGCGCGGCTGGCGTGGGCGGACCGTCGACATTGCCGGGCGGCGGCGCCGACACGGTCCCGTACATCGAATACAACCTGGCCGGCAAGGCCAATCACGCTCCAGGGTACTTTCAACCGGATACCAAGGACTTTGCTCCGCGCGTGGCCTTTGCGTGGACACCTCCGGTTATGAACGGCAAGCTCGTGATTAACGGCGGCGGCGGCCTCGTCTATGACGAGACCGTCATCAATGCGATTTTGCAGGAGGAAGCATCGTATTCCTATCTGTTCGAGAGTTCCGGGACCAGGGATTATGGCGTACCCGCCACTTCAACCCACAGCGCGGCATACAATTCGCTGCTGCAGAATACGCGCTTTACGGCTTTGGGCAACCCGCCGGCGGGTCCGTCCATACCGGCCATCACCAAGCCCTTCATTCCATTTGTAGGCCCCGAATCTCCGGAGTGCGGCGGCGTCACCGGGCCTTGCGGCCTGGCCAACGGCGGCGCTTTCAATATTTCCGTCGATCGCACCCTGCCCACGCCCTACAACATCATGTATAACCTCGGCGCCCAGCAGGAACTGAAGGGCGGTTTCATCCTGAAACTGGGCTATGTGGGCCGCCTGGGACGCCGTTTGCTGGCCCAGGCCGATGCCGAGCAATTGATCGACTTCCCCGACAAGGCTTCCGGCCAGGAACTGAGCCAGGCCATGGCCGCTCTGACCACGTGGCTGCGGGCCAATCCGAACGCCAGTCCCGCGAATGCTCCGCCGCAGCCGTTTTTCGAGCACGTGCTCTATCCGAACGGGACGGGTATATCCAACACGGCCTTCATTGCGGAAAACATGGCCCCGTATCCGGCCCGCGGCGACGTGGCCGACAGCGTGGATCTGATGTCCTACTACGGGTTGCTGCCCGACAACGTCGGTATGGCCGCCCAGCTTTCGGAGAATACATTTTTCACCGACATGGGCTTCTCCTCCTACAACGGCCTGTTGACCACGCTGCACAGGAACAACACCCATGGATTGCAGTTCGACCTGAACTATACCGTGTCGCACTCCATCGACAACGTCTCGCAGAGGGCCTACTCCTTTGCCTATGGCGGTTACGGCTTCATCTGCGACGTCCTCCGGCCGCGCCTGTGCCGCGGCAATTCGGACTTCGACGTGACCCAGTATGTGAACGGCAACGTCCTGTATCAGTTGCCCTTCGGCCGTGGCCGCGACTATGCAGCGAACCTTCCCTTCTGGGCCAACGAATTCGTTGGCGGATGGGAGCTGAGCGGTTTGCCCATCTACCACACCGGCACTCCCTACATGGCCAACTCGATCGCCTTTCTCATGAGCTACTCCAATGAGGACCCGGCGATTCTGGTCGGCAGCCTGTCCGGGATCCAGAAAGCTCATGTGACCAAGGTGCCGGGCACCACGGTATCGACCTTCAAGAATCAGGAGCAGGCCTTCAGTCAATGGGTGGGGCCGACGGGCTTTGAGATGGGTTCGCGCAACAACCTGCGCGGCCCCGGGTTCTTCGACATCGATCTTGGACTGGGCAAGACTTTCCCGATCTACAGGGAATCATGGAACCTCAAGTTCCGCGTCGACGCCTTCAATGCTTTCAACCATCCGAATTTCCAGACACCGAGTTTCCAGAACAATATGGACCTGACCAGTCCGCCGGACGAGTTCGGCGCCATTCCCGGCACGGTGGTTCCCACCGGCAGCGATCTTTCCGCGCGCGTGCTGCAGGGCTCGCTGCGGCTGGAATTCTGAACACGGGAACAAAAAAGGCCATCTGCATCGGCGCTCCAGAATCCCACGAAGGCCCGGCGGCTTGCCGGGCCTTCCGGTTTTCGGGTCGGAGATTCACCGGGTTCCCTCTCGGAAAACACGGGGCGCCCGCCATCTCCGTGAAGAATCCAGCGTAACCGGAGGTGAATTTGCCCGGGGCGAACGGCGCCGCGGAATTCGCATCCAACCCAGCAGGGAGATTCCCCGAGGATGAGGATCGCTCAGGTTGCGCCGGCGAACGCAGGCGCATCGCCGGGCATCGAGGGCCGCCAAGGCTACGCGCACGATCCGTCGGCCGCCCGAAGCCAGGCACGGCGGGCCGCGGATCAGGTTCTTTGCTGAAGGATCTCCCCTGAGGTGATTTGTATGCCTGCTTCGGAGATGCAAAGCAAGGACGGGATCGAAGTCGGCGAGCAGTTCCACATTCGCGCCTCCTCGTCTTCGCTGGCCGACGACCGGACGCGCGTCCTGATGAACGCCGACACCTTCGCCATCTTCGACCGCGGCGGCGACATTCAGCCCGTCGGACTGGGCCAGCAAGGCATATTTCACAAGGAAACGCGCCACCTGTCCCGGCTCGAGCTGAGCCTGGGTGGCGTTCGCCCCATTCTGCTCAGTTCCACCATTCGCGAAGACAACGTGCTGTTCGCGGCCGACCTGACCAACCCCGATCTCGTGCTGCCCAGCGGCGAGTTGCTGGCGCGCGGCACGCTGCACATCTTTCGCACCAAGATCCTGACCGAATCGGCATGCTATGACCAGATCACGGTGCACAACTATGGGGAAAAGGCAGTCGACCTCGACCTCCGGTTCAATTTCGAGGCCGACTTTGCCGACATCTTCGAGGTGCGCGGCGAGAAGCGCGCGCGACGCGGCCATCCCCATCCGGAGACCGTGGAAGACGGGGCCGTGAGACTCGCCTACGCGGGGCTTGATGGCATCCGGCGCGAAACGCGCCTGGAATGCCGCGCCGCCGACTGCTCGGTGCGCGAGGGCGGTATCGCAGTTCCGGTTCGACTCGAGCCGCAGGGCGAAACCAATGTGACACTCACCGTGGAAATGGGTCACGTGCCGCTTGCCGGCAGGTCCCGCCGCTATGACGATGCCCTGCAGTTGCTGGACGCCAGGCGCGCGGAAGGGCCGCTGGCCGAAGTCCGGATCGAAACCTCGAACGAGCAACTCAATGCCTGGCTGCGGCGGTCGCATGCCGACCTGGCGATGATGCTCGCTCCCACCCCGTGGGGCGTGTATCCGTATGCGGGGGTGCCCTGGTTCTGCGCGGTCTTCGGGCGCGACGGAATCGTCACTGCCCTCGAGCTTTTGTGGCTGGCGCCTTCGATCGCGCGTGGCGTGCTGGCCTGCCTTGCGGCGACGCAGGCGACGGGGACCGATGTCGAGCGCGACGCCGAACCCGGCAAGATCCTGCATGAGCTGCGCAAGGGCGAAATGGCCGGGATGCGCGAAGTGCCGTTCGGCCGCTACTACGGCACGGTGGATGCCACGCCGCTGTTTCTGGTGCTGGCCGTTGCCTACTACGAGCGCACCGCCGATCTCGAGTTTCTGCGCGGCATCTGGCCCAACCTGCTGGCGGCGCTCGAATGGATCGACCGCTACGGCGACCGGGACGGCGACGGTTTTGTGGAAGGCGCAAGCCGGACCGGCAATGGCCGGTTGCAGCAGGGATGGAAGGATTCGCCGGATTCGGTCTTCCACCGCGACGGCGAGCCGGCCAGGGGCCCGGTTGCGCTCTGCGAGGTGCAGTCGTACGTCTACGCAGCCAAAAGCGGAATGGTCGGCCTCGCCAACGACATGGGCGATCTGCATCTGGCCGAACAGCTCAGCGCACAGGCGGCGGACCTTCGCGCCAAGTTTGCCTCCATGTTCTGGAGCGACGAGTTGTCGCTGTTTGCCATGGCGCTCGACGGGAAGAAGCACCCGTGTGTCGTGCGCAGCTCCAATGCCGGACACTGCCTGTTTTCCGGAATCGCGCCCGAGGAGCAGCAGCGAAAGGTCAGGGAGTCGCTGCTTTCCCCGGAATCCTGGTCCGGCTGGGGCATCCGCACCATTGCCGCCGGCGAGCGGCGGTACAACCCCATGGCCTACCACAACGGATCCGTCTGGCCGCACGACAACGCGCTGATCGCCTGGGGCGCGCTGCGCTCGCAGCAAAAGCGTCTCGCATTGCAGGTTCTGTCGGGGTTGCTCGATCTCTCCACGGCCGTCGATCTCCGCCGCCTGCCCGAACTGATCTGCGGCTTCGCCCGGCGGCCCGGCAAGGGTCCGACGCTGTATCCGGTCGCCTGTTCGCCCCAGGCCTGGGCGGCCGGCGCGGTCTTCATGGTGCTGCAGGCGTGTCTCGGGATTGAGGTTTCCGCCCGCGAACAGCGCCTGTACCTGCATTACTCCGCGCTTCCGGAGAATGTGAAGCAGGTCCATCTCTCGAATCTGAGAGTCGGCGACGCCAGCCTCGACCTTTCCTTCGAGCGGCATACGGAGAGCGTGGGAGTGCATGTCCGGCGGCGGGTAGGGGAGGTGGAGATTGTGGCGATGTGGTGAGGCGGGCCGCGCCGGCACTCCCGATTCCCACAGTTTCGGCCGCTTTCCACAGCTCAGGTAACGTTGATTTTGGCGACCACGGTTGGTATTCTCGGGAGGTTGCAATCGCGTGAATGAACCGGACGGCGAGGGTTGCAATGCGGGGTAGCGTGTGCTAATCTTGAGAAGCTGAAGATTGAGCAGTGGGGCTTCCCTGTGGACATTGGGTCCTGCCCGGTAGAAGGGAATGGGAGGCCGGTTCGTTGGGCCAGGTTGGAGCAAGCATCCTGAGCCCCTGTAGGGAACTCCCTGGAGAGAACAATCCATTGCATGACCCGGGACGCGAGATCCCGCGGGTCCGCTCGGAGCGGGCTTGGGCTTTTTGCCGGTTGGATGTTTGAGAATTTTGCGCTGCGCGATGCGCCGGAAACGGGTGCCGTTTTGGTAACCCTGACCGGCTTGACATGAAGTCGAAAGTTCGATACTTTCGAAAAGTTCGCGCAAAAACGCCGGCGGCGGCCGCGAAGTGAAGAAAAGCCGCACCAAATACGGATTTCAGAGCCGGCGATGCGCACCAGTTCGAGGACAATTCAGGCCTTCGGGTCTGAGCCTCGATCCCAAGGGAAACGGCCCAGGCCGAGCTTCCTCGAGGATCTTTGACAATCAGGTTGAACGTGCCAGTCGTGAGACATCCGGTCGGGTTTGGCTCGATCGGTCTCACAAGGTAAGGCGCCCGGGAGTTGATCCCGCGGCGCGGCCGCACCCGCGCAGACCTCCGTCGGCCGGGTGAGGCATCAGGCTTCAAACGAGAGTTTGATCCTGGCTCAGAATCAACGCTGGCGGCGTGCCTAACACATGCAAGTCGCACGAGAAAGGGTAGCAATACCTGAGTAAAGTGGCGCACGGGTGAGTAACACGTGACTGACCTGCCCTCGAGTGGGGAATAACCTAGGGAAACCTGGGCTAATACCGCATAATACCCACGGGTCAAAGGAGCAATCCGCTTGAGGAGGGGGTCGCGGCCGATTAGTTAGTTGGCGGGGTAACGGCCCACCAAGACGATGATCGGTATCCGGCCTGAGAGGGCGCACGGACACACTGGAACTGAAACACGGTCCAGACTCCTACGGGAGGCAGCAGTGGGGAATTTTGCGCAATGGGGGAAACCCTGACGCAGCAACGCCGCGTGGAGGATGAAGTCCTT
>JASHQQ010000130.1 GCA_030039035.1 Acidobacteriaceae bacterium
AGGATCAGGTTGAGCCGCGGAATCCAGTACGCGCCGTACTTTGGCTCGCTCGCCAAAAGCTTCTGGATTTCCTTCTGCAATTCCGGCGACAACGCCTCATCGGCGTCGAGCAGCAGAATCCAGTCGGAGGCGCACAGGTCGAGAGCCACGTTCTTCTGCTCGCCGTGCCCGCCGAAGGCGTGATAGCTCGTCCTGGCGCCGAACGACTGCGCAATCCCGATCGTCCGGTCCGTCGATCCTGAATCCACGATCACGATCTCGTCGGCCCAGCGAACGGTTTCGAGGGTACGCGGAAGGTTCGCCTCCTCGTTCATCGCGATCATGGCCACCGAAAGCGTCTTGCGCATCGATGGCAGGATAAATCAGCCGCAGTCCCCCAATTATGCGCGCCGGAGATTACAATTCTCTCGCCGTTTGTCAAATGGTTCGCGAGGTGAATCATGGACGACGCAGGTAAGGCACCAGACCAGCAGACCCCACAAGCAACGGGCCAATCGACTTTGTCAGCGTCGAAATCGCCTCAACCCACCCCTCCGGCTCGATCGCTGCTGGAGCAAGCCCCATGCCCACATTGCGGCAGCACCGGGACGTGCACACTCGGCCCGCGAAATCGGCAGTGTCTCGATTGCGCCCGTCGCGTGAGGACATTATGGTGGCATCGATGGACCGGGAAAGTACCCGGCTTGGATGATGAAGAGCTTGGCAATTGGTGCGGTGTATGCTGCGGAAGAGGGCGGCTCGAAGGGGCTACATTCAAGATCCTCAAATTCTTTCCTTTTGCCTTTGCGCTCCTATTCGTGGCCGCGTGCTTTGTCGTGATCTGGCACTTCAAAGGCGAGCAAAACGACAAGATCTCTTCCTCGCTTCTGACCCTCGTTGGTACGATCGTGGGCTTCTATTTCGGAGGTCGGCGGCCAGACGGATAGTCTCTGCAATAACTTTAGAAAAATCAGCAGCTTAAATACTCCAAACCGCCTTGCTGCAATGGTGCTCAAACCAGTAAAATAGACATATCGCCCGCCGGACCCGGCCTTGCCTCTACCGGAACCCTCCTGACGCCCCTCCGCCGCGCGAAACACATCTATGGCCGACGACAGAAATCCCCAGCTCCCGCTCGACGGAGGAATGCCGCCCGACGGCGGCTCCAATCTCGTTCCCATCAATATCGAAGAGGAGATGCGCCGTTCGTATCTCGACTACTCGATGTCGGTGATCATCGGGCGGGCGCTGCCCGACGCGCGCGACGGCCTAAAGCCCGTGCACCGGCGCATTCTCACCGCGATGGACCGCGAGGGACTGCAGCACAACAAGAAATACTCCAAGTGCGCGGGCGTGGTCGGCGAGTGCCTGAAGAAATACCATCCTCACGGCGATTCCGCCGTCTATGACGCGCTGGTGCGCATGGCGCAGCCGTGGTCGCTGCGCTATCCGCTCATCGACGGCCAGGGCAACTTCGGCTCGGTCGACGGCGATCCGCCCGCGGCATACCGGTATACCGAATGCCGAATGGAGCGCATCGCCGAAGAGATGATGGCCGACATCGAGATGGAAACCGTGGACATGGTTCCCAACTTCGATGAGACCACCAACGAGCCCGTGGTGTTGCCCACGCGCATCCCGAATCTGATCATCAACGGCGGAAACGGCATCGCCGTGGGCATGGCTACCAACATTCCGCCCCACAACCTCACCGAAGTGGTGAACGCGACCATCGAACTGGTCAAAAACCCCAAGGCCGGCCTGATCGAGGTGCTCAAGCACGTGCAGGGGCCGGACTTCCCCACCGGCGCATTCCTCTACGGCCGTGCAGGCATCGCGCAGGCCTACAATACCGGCCGCGGCCGCTTCATCATCCGCGCACGCGCGGCCACCGAGAACCTGAGCAGGGAAAAGCAGGCCATCATCGTCACCGAGATTCCCTACCAGGTGAACAAGTCGAAGCTCATCGAGCGCATCGCCGAACTCGTGAACGACAAGGTGATCGACGACGTGGGCGACGTGCGCGACGAGAGCGACCGCGACGGCATGCGCATCGTCATCGAGCTCAAGCGCGGCGCGCAGCCCGAGATTGTGCTCAACCAGCTCTACAAGCACACGCAGATGCAGGAAAGCTTCTCCATGATCTTTCTCGCCGTGCTGAACGGACAGCCGCGCGAGATGGGCCTGGACGAAGCCATCCGCTGCTTCATCAACCACCGCATCGACGTGGTGCAGCGCCGCACCGTCTTTTTGCTGCGCAAGGCACGCGAGCGCGAGCACATTCTGGAAGGCTACAAGATCGCGCTCGAGAATCTCGACACCGTCATCCGCATCATCCGCGCCTCCGGCTCACGCGCCGAAGCCCGCGAAAACCTTTACGCCTGGGGCAAGGGCAACGAGGTCGTCATCACGCTCGACCGCGAGCGGCTGCCCGGCGAGGAGCGCGGTCTCACGCTGAACCAGATCGACGCCATCCTCGAGCTGCAGCTCTACCGGCTCACGCAGCTTTCTATCGACGAGATCCTGAACGAGCTGAAAGAAATCCGCGTCCGCATCGCCGAGTACGAGGAGATTCTGGCCAGCGAGAAGAAGTTGCGCTCGGTCATCGTCAGGGAGCTCGAGGAGATTCGCGAGAAGTACGGCGACAAGCGGCGCACCGAGATCATCGACGAGAGCGCCGAGATCCAGCTCGAGGATCTCATCGCCGACGAGACGGTCGCGGTCACGGTGAGCCACCAGGGCTACCTGAAGCGCACGCCCATCTCCATCTATCGCCAGCAGCGCCGCGGCGGCACCGGCCGCACCGGCATGAAGACGCGCGAAGAGGATTTTGTTTCGCAGCTCATCGTCGATTCCTCGCACGCCTATCTGCTCTGCTTCACCAACACCGGCCGCGTCTACTGGCTCAAGGTCTACGAGATTCCCGACGTCGGCGCCGCGGGCAAGGGCAAATCCATGCAGAGCCTGCTCAGCCTGCAGGCCGGCGAGAACGTGCGCGCCATCCTGCCGGTGCGCGATCTCGAAGAAGAGGGCAAGTATATCCTGTTTGCCACGCGCAAAGGCACGGTGAAGAAGACGCCGCTCAAGGATTTCTCGAACGTAATGTCACGAGGCATCATCGCCATCGCCATCGATGACGACGACGATCTCGTCTTCGCCGGACTCACCAATGGCAAGCAGTATGTCTTCCTGGCCACTCGCGAAGGCATGGCCATTCGCTTCCAGGAGGAGTACGACGCCGAGCGGAATGGCATCGGCCTTCGACCGATGGGCCGCAATGCCGCCGGGAACAAGGGAATCACGCTCAAGAAGGGCGATTACGTCATCGGCGCGGCGATCACCGATTCCGACGAGACTCGCGACCGGGAGCGGGACGAATGCGCTGCGAGCCGAAACCTCACGGACAGGCTTTTGGCGCTGCGCAAGGCCCGCGAGGATGCGAAAGATGCGCTGCAAAAGGCCCGCGAGAAACTCCGCGGTTCGCCGGATGACGAGAAGTTGAAGACGCAGGAAAGGGCGGCTGGAAAAGCCGTGGATGACGCGTATGCGGATCTCAAGAAGCTGGACGAAAAACTATGTGTCACCCAATCGCTGATCCTGACGGTCACCGAAAACGGCTTCGGCAAGCGCACGGACGTGGATGAGTATCGCCTCACCGCGCGCGGTGCGCAGGGCGTCAACAATCTGAAAGCGACGTCAAAGGTGGGCAAAACGGCATCCATTCTGCTCGTGAACGAGACGAGCGAGCTGATGGTGATCAGCCAGTGGGGCAAGATCATCCGCATCGATACCAAGACGGTTCGCGCCGCCGGCCGCGCCACGCAGGGCGTGCGCCTGCTCAACCTCGAGCCGGAGGACAAGGTTGCCGCCGCCGTCATCATTCCGCCCGAAGAGGTGAGCAAGGAAGAGGAGCCGCCGACGCTGCTGCAGTGAG
>JASHQQ010000131.1 GCA_030039035.1 Acidobacteriaceae bacterium
GACCGACGACCCGGACATTTCGGGTCGGCTGCCGTTTTGAAGGCGACTCCCCGCAAAAGTCCCCACAGTGCTAAACCGACCCGTTTTGGTGGCGGAGGACGGGATCGAACCGTCGACCTTGGGGTTATGAATCCCACGCTCTAACCAACTGAGCTACTCCGCCTTACGGGCGCCGGCGCCTGATCGAACCGGGTCGCCAAGGGATCATCTTCGATGATACGGGTGCGTGAATGCCGGGTCAAACGGATGAAACGGGGACCGTGGGACTACAAGACCAGGACTGAAGGACCAGGGAGCCGGGAGCAGGGAACAGGGAACAGGGATTAGGGATTAGGGATTAGGGAACAGGGATCAGGGGCTGAGAGCTGAGAGCTGAGAGCTGAAAGCTGAGAGCTGTGAACTGTGAACTGGCCTCTGTAAACTTGCTTTCGTGTCCACCCTCCGAATTGCCGCTGTCATTCCGGCGCGGCTGGCTTCGACGCGCATGAGCCGCAAGGTGCTGCGCGAGATCGCCGGCCGGCCCATGGTGGAGTGGGTTTGGCGCGCGGCGTCGGAAAGCGGTCTGATGGACCCCGTGGTGGTGGCCACCGACGCGGAAGAAGTGGCTGCAGTTTGCCGCGCGCGCGGCATCCCTGCAGAAATGACCTCGCCCGATTGCCTCTCGGGCTCCGACCGCGTGCGCGAAGTGGCGCGGCGCATCGACGCCGACATCTACGTCAACATCCAGGGCGACGAGCCCATGCTGACGCCGGAGTTCTTTCCGCGGCTGCTGGCGCTCTTCGACCGTCCGGAGGTTCAGGTGGCCACGCTCGCCGTGCGCTGCCCGCCGCATGAGATCGCCAATCCCAATGCGGTCAAGGTCGTCACGGCCATCGACGGCCGCGCGCTTTACTTCTCCCGCGCCACCATCCCCTTCGATCGCGAGGGGCCGGGGTTTGCCGGCTATCGCAAGCACCTCGGCATTTACGCTTATCGAAAGGCAGCCCTGGAGAGATTCGCCGAATTGCCGCCGGGCTGGCTGGAGAGCGTGGAGCGCCTGGAGCAGTTGCGCCTGCTCGAAAACGGCATCGACATCTATGTCGCGCCGGCGCCTTTCGACACGATCGGCGTGGACACCGAGGAGGATTTTGCGCGAGCCGAATCCGCCTTGAAGAGTCGGGCCTCGCAACCCTCGGCCCTGATCCCTGATCTCTGATCCCCGATCTCTGCCGTTCGAATTGCGCGCAAGAATCGGAGTGCGGCAAAATCCCATCGGATTGAAGATAGCGTCATGAGCACACAACCCCAATTCGCAGCATCCGCCATGACTCAGACCGTTCCACCGCCGCCCATCGACGACGAAACCGCCTGGCAGCAGCTTCTGCGCCGCGACCCGGCCGGCCGGTTCTTCTACGCCGTCGCCACTACCGGCGTCTTTTGCCGGCCCGACTGCAGGAGCCGCCGGCCGCTTCGCGCCAATGTGCGTTTTTTCCCAACCGTCGACGCGGCAACGGCCGCCGGCTTTCGTCCCTGCAAGCGCTGCCGCCCCACAACTGTGTTGGGCAACTCCCTGGACAAGATCCGTGCCCACATCGAACGGCATCTCGACCGTCCCGTGCGCCTCGAAGAGCTCGGCCGCGTTGCCGGCATGAGCCCCTTCACCGTGCAGCGGCTCTTCAAGCGCCGGATGGGTGTGAGCCCGCTGCAGTATCAGCGCGCGCTTCGCGCCGGCTCGCTGCGCAACGCCCTGAAGAACGGAGGCAATGTGACGGAAGCTATCTACGACGCGGGCTTTGGCTCTTCGAGCCGCGCTTATGAAGGCGCGCAGCTCGGCATGACGCCGGCGCGATTTGCCCAGGGCGGGCGCGGCGAACAGATTGGATTCACTACCGCCCCTTCGCCGTTCGGCTGGGTTGTCGTCGGATCGACCGGACGAGGGCTGTGCTGGCTGGCGTTGGGCTCGACGTCAAAAGAAGCCGAAGCCAGCCTGCGCGCGGAGTTTCCGCAGGCCACGCTGCGCCGCGATCCGTCGCTCTCCAGGCTCGTCGACGAGGCGCTGGCCAGCGTTCGCGCCGGCAGCGATCTCGTCCAGAGCCCGACACGCGCGGAGCGTCTGGACCTGCGCGGAACTGTTTTCCAGCTTCGCGTGTGGCAGGCAATCCGTCAGATTCCGCGCGGCCAGACGCGCACCTACAGCCAATTGGCCCGCGACATGGGAGACCCGAAAGCCACGCGCGCCGTGGCCAGCGCCTGCGCCACCAACCGCGTCGCACTGCTCGTGCCCTGCCATCGCGTGGTCGCTGCCAGCGGATCGCTGACCGGCTATCGCTGGGGAGTCGACCGCAAACGCCAGCTCCTCGAAGCCGAGCGGACCTGAGCGGATCAAACGCGCGCACCGCCCGCAGCATGGATCGTCTGTCCGGTGATCCAGGTCGAGTCGTCCGAAGCCAGCAGCGCCACCGCAGTGGCGATGTCCCTGGGCTGGCCGATGCGGCCCAGCGGTGTCCGCGACTCGGTTTCCTTCTGGAAGTCGCTGCCGATGAAGCCTGCCGCGTGCACGCCCTCGGTCTCCACCATACCGGGGCTGAGCGAGTTCACGCGAATCTTTTTCGGCCCCAGCTCCTGCGCCAGCGCCGCGCTGATCGAGTCCACTGCGCCCTTGGTTGCGCTGTAGACCGCTCCGCCACCGACGCCGTCCGCGGCGACCGAGCTGATGTTGATTACACTGCCGCCCCTCGGGCTGAAATGAGAAACAGCCTCTTTCGTCACCAGCAGCAACCCCAGGACGTTGACATTGAACTGCTTGTGGAAGTGCTCCGGCGTTACCTGCCCGAGCGGCCCGAACTCGTAAATCCCCGCATTGTTGACCAGTATGTCGATCGGCCCAAGCTCGCGAGCCACCGTTGCTACCAGCGGCCCGATCGAATCCGGATCCCCCAGATTGGCCTGCACCGCAATCGCCTTGCCGCCCCCGGCCTTGATCCCGGCCACCACTTTGCCGGCGCTCTCCTTGCTGCCCGAGTAGTTCACCGCCACCGCCGCGCCGCGGGCAGCCAGCTCCCGCGCAATCTCCGCCCCGATGCCTTTCGACGCACCGGTGACCAGCGCCACCTTGCCTTCAAGACCGCTCATCATCCGCTCCCGTCCCGAAACGCCGTTGCTTTGACATTTCGACAACTGTCGAATTGATTCCGGGCGCCGCGAAATGGATTCAGGAGGGCTGTGAAAAACCGCCGATTGCGGTTTTCAGCGTGCAGGGCACGAATGGCGTACGAGCGACACAAGACCTTCGGCCAGAGATTCCAGAGCCGCCGGCCGCAAGGCAAGAAAATGAAACTTCCCCTCCCGCCGCACGTCGATCAGTCCCGCCGATTCAAGTTCCCTGATGTGGTGCGAAAGCGTCGCGGCGGAGATCGGAAGCGCCTTGAGAGCCTCATTGCAGGCCAGGGGGCAGCCGGCGCGGGCAATTCTCTCCAGGAGTTCGAACCGCCTCGGGTCCGCCATGGCCTTCAGAATCGCGGTCCTGCGTGCCCGGGTGAGCCGAACCGCCCTGGCCGGTCTGGTTGCGCGCATGGTGCGATTCTATAGCGGTTCAGACCCTGGCGAGCCCAAACAGCGTCGGCCCGGCGGACCCTGGACCGGCTGCGGGCAGGACCGCACGGGCGAATTCTCCCGAGCCGGGGCGTGCCCCGGACGGTTCGTCGCCGGAGAATCCCTGATTCCCACAAAAGGTGCGGATTTTCCTCAACCGGCGTGCCACCAAACTGGTGCGGCAATCCCACTTTCGTGCGGTATGAGGCGGAAAGAATGCGGCTAGAATCGGCGGCGGGGGAAACCAGGTGCCATCGGGCTCAAAGCGCTGGATCGTTGCAGCATTCGGTCTCACGCTCGCGCAAGCGGTGGCAACGGTATCGGTTCCACGCGGCTTCGCGCTCACAACGATCAGCGACATTCTCTTCGCCAATCTGCTGCTTTTGCTGTTGATGGCGTTCGCCCGCAATGCGATGGACAGCAGCGGGCGTCTGCGCTCGGTCTGGATCCTGCAGGCGGCCGGCTGCTGCTTCTGGCTTGCGGACCAGTGCTCCTGGTTCGTCTACGATGTGGTTCTTCGCAAGCCCTTGCCCGAAATGTTCGCCGGCGACGCGGTCCTGTTTCTCGCCGCGGTTCCCATGCTTGCCGGCCTGCTGTTGCGGCCCCATCTCGAGCCATCCCACCGCAGCGTCCGCTTCGGCGTGCTCGATTTTCTCGGGCTCATGCTGTGGTGGATCTATTCCTACGTCTGCCTGGTGATCTGCTGGCAGTATGTGTCTCCGAATGCCGGCCTCTACAACCGGAACTTCGACCGGCTATACATGGTGGAGATTCTGGTGCTGGCCCTCGTTCTCGGCTTGCTGGCAAAACAGAGTACCGGTCCGTGGCGGCGATTCTATGCCCTGTTCCTCGGGGCGGTCCTCTTCAACTATGTCACCGTTCTGGCGGAAAACCGCGCCATCGAAGCCAATACCTATTACAACGGGAGCTGGTACGACACCCCGTTCCTGGAGTCGTTTGCCTGCCTGGTCTGGGTGGCAATGTCGGGCCGCAACCTGAAGCCGCAGCCCGAAGCCGCAGGCGATCAGAGGTACAGTTCCTGGCTGTCCAGCCTCGCGGCCCTCGCCGTGCTGTCGCTGCCCGTCATCATGGTGGCCGAGATCGCCGGTCCATCCCAGCCTCCGGCGATCGCGCGCTTCCGCGTGCTCATTACGGCCGTTGCCATGTTCGTGATGGCGACGCTCGTCTTCGTCAGGCAGCGGCGACTGCACGAGGAGCTGAAACGGACCAACGAGGTTCTGGAAGAGGCGTCCATGACCGACCCGCTCACCGGCGTCCGCAACCGGCGATTCTTTTCGGCCACGGCGGCGAGCGACGTCGCGCAGACCCTGCGCGCCTTCGCCGAAGGACGCGACCGGTCGACCCGCGACCTGGTCTTTTACCTGATCGACATGGACAATTTCAAGGAAGTGAACGACCTCTACGGGCACGGCGCGGGCGACTGCGTTCTGATGGAGGCTGCGCAACGGATCCGCTCCATGATTCGCGATTCCGACGTGCTGGTGCGCTGGGGCGGCGAGGAATTCCTGATCGTCTCGCGCTCCACCGACCGCAGGGAAGCCGATGCGCTCGCATTGCGCGTCCGGCAGGCCATTCGCGCCGAACCCTTCCGCGTCAGCCCCTCGCTCGCCATCCGGCGAACCTGCTCGATCGGCTGGGCGGCCTTCCCCTGGCTCGAGGACAACGTCGACGCCATGGGGTATGAAGACGTGCTGAATCTGGCCGATCGCGCGCTGAACCAGGCCAAGCTGGCGGGAAAAGACCAGGCGATCGGCATGACGCCGCTGCATGTCGACTCGAACCCGATGCTGACGCTTCGCGCCGAGCCCAGGGCCGCCTCGATGGCAGCTTTGCCGTAGATCGGACCGCTTGCCGGCGGTCCTGTGCCCGACTCGGCCGCGGCACTCATAGCTTGAGCAGGGGCGTTACCGATCCGAGCCGGGGCGGATCGGCGCTCAACGAGTGCATTGGCCTGTATGCGACAGTCGAGGCTGCTCATCACACTTGGTCCGATACTGGCCGACTTGATAATTGTCATTCTGCTTTGACAATCGAAGGACCAATTCTCGGCGGATTCGGTTTCAATTTGGACGTTTCCTCCTGGGATCTTGAATGACTTCGAAAGCGAGCCGGAGGAACCTCGAATTCGCGCTTGAATGCCCGGTTGAAAGCAGCTTCCGACTCGTAGCCCACGTCGGCAGCTATTTGTAATACCGAGTTGTTGGTCGAAGTAAGCATCTGCGCTCCGAGTTGAAGGCGCCAGCGCGTAAGGTAGGCCATCGGAGTTTGATCAAGATAATGTCGAAAGCGTTGCGCCAGAACCGAACGTGACATTCCAGCTTCTTTCGCCAGGGAAGCAATCGTCCAAGGATGCGCGGGCTTTCGGTGCATCAAGGCCAAAACCTTTCCGACCTCTGGATCACGGGCACTTGCTAGCCATCCGGTTTGGTGCGCAG
This sequence comes from Acidobacteriaceae bacterium, assembly GCA_030039035.1. Lineage (GTDB taxonomy): Bacteria > Acidobacteriota > Terriglobia > Terriglobales > Acidobacteriaceae > Telmatobacter. Next base: position 6,027 of record JASHQQ010000131.1, read on the forward strand.
GCAACTGCGCGATCCAGGCGCGTAGGGTCTCCACAAACAAGACCTCGGACAGTTTGGCCAAGACGGCTTCGCTGCCGGGTTGAACACTGTCTTCCTGGTCAACCAAAAAGCGGATCGAACTCTCCAGCCACGCACCTGATGGATGAGCGCGCATACTGACCTTCAACAGCGGAGGCAGGCCGCTAAGAAAAGCCTGCCCCAGGCGCGGATCGCAGGCCATATAACCGCAAACAAATCGGGTAACCTCTCCCCCGCCTCCGACGCGCCATCTCTTCAATCCCTGGGAGAGAATGTCGGCCAAGTGAGCCTCATCGTCAATCGTGCGGGTCGCCGGTCCGTTCTCCACGACGTGGCGATCCCCATGAGGGATCATCACGATGTCACCGGCTGCGAGGCTCAAGCGGTCACCATTCTCCAGCCGCACTGAGGCGTGTCCTTCTGTGAGCAGGTGATAGACGATAACACTCTCGCTTTCAGTCCTGAAGTAGCGCGCCAGGGCGTGCGAACCAACTGCATAAACACTCCACGGGGACGAAAACTCGCCGTTGTAAAACAACGCCCCGTGAAGTCTGACCACCTTCAACACTTCGGAGAGCACATCCATAACACCATTCGGCAAATCGTTGCCGGACTCCTGAGCAACCCATCATACGGCAACGGTGCCGCGAGCAAGAAAGGCGGACGCGCAGACAAGTACGCATTCGCATTTCGCACGATAGTAAGAAACGAGCAAGATTGAGGAGGAAACATGACTACGATTCCCATATCGGAAAGTGACGACCTGAAGGCACGGCTGAAAAAGACGTGGTCCGCCGGAGACTACGATCGCTTTTCGCGCTACATGGAGCGTGGCGCGCAACTTTTCTACGAGCAGATGGACATCCCACCCGGCTGCCGACTGCTGGATGTGGCCTGCGGCTCCGGTCAGCTTGCCCTTTGGGCCGCTCGGGATGGAATCGAGGTAACAGGCATCGACATCGCCCCCAACCTGGCGCGGAGAGCCGAGGCGCGGGCGAAGGCTGAGGGTCTCAACGCCCATTTCCTCGAGGGCGATGCCGAAGATCTGCC